>JBGUED010000092.1:0-7756 GCA_041821525.1 Candidatus Aminicenantaceae bacterium
AGGCCGGTAAGAAGCGCATGAAAACAGTGGGCCAGGTGGAGATCCCGCAGGAGGCCTTCATGGCGCTTCTCAAGATCAAGTGAGCCTCCAGGCCTTCACAGATTCCCTGAAACTGCACTCCCAGCGTAGAAAATCCGTACGGTTTTCTTCTCTAAGAGCTTGGAGAGCTTGCCAAAACCCACAATTACCCATATCGGATAAATCCGATTGAAATCATAGGAACAAGATTATATGGAGGAATAAATGCTGAATCGTATACTTCTCAGGGGTTTGTTCTGCCTGGCCCTGCAGGCCGCCGTCCGTTTCTGACCCTTCGTGCGCCTTTACTCCCGGGGTGCGAATCGTTATAGTGGGGAAAGGCCTACCATGAAACCGACAATCGAGTGGAAACAGGACCGTGTCATAATGATCGATCAGCGCCGGCTGCCGGGGGAAGAGGTGTATATGGAGTGCCGGGACCACGAGCAGGTGGCCCGGGCCATCGAGACCATGGTCATCCGGGGAGCTCCTGCCATCGGAGTGGCGGCCGCCTACGGAATCGTCCTGGGGGTCCTCAATTGGCCGGACGGGAGCGAGGGGGAGGATAGATTCGCCCAGGTTTACAGGAGGTTGGAAGAGACCCGACCCACGGCCCGCAATCTGTTCTGGGCCCTGGAGCAGATGAAGGCTGTCTTTGATGCGCACAGGGGCTCCGGGCTCGAGGCCCTGCAGAAGGCCCTGCTGGAGCGGGCATGGGCCATCGAACAGGAAGACGTCGACATGTGCCGCCGGATCGGGAAGTGGGGGAAGACCCTGGTGCAGGCCGGACAGACCATCCTGACTCACTGCAATGCCGGGGGACTGGCCACAGCCGGATACGGGACGGCCCTGGGTGTGGTGCGCGCCGCCTTCGCGGAGCACCCGGATATCCAGGTCTATGCCGACGAGACCCGCCCACTCCTCCAGGGAGCCCGCCTGACCTGCTGGGAGCTGGAGAAAGACGGCATCCCCGTAGTGCTCATCACGGACAACATGGCGGGACATCTCATGCAGCAGGGCGAGATATCGCTGGTGGTGACCGGTGCCGACCGGATCGCCCGCAACGGGGACACGGCCAACAAGATCGGGACCTATACAGTAGCGGTCTTGGCCAGGGAGAACGGCATTCCTTTCTATGTGGCCGCCCCCATGAACACGATCGATTTCTCCCTGTCCCGGGGAGACCAGATCCCCATCGAGGAGCGCCACCCGGATGAGGTGCGCAGGATTGGGGATTGCCTCATCTCTACCCCTCAGGTCAACGTAAAAAATCCGGCCTTCGATGTGACGCCCGCCCGCTTTGTCACGGCCATCATTACAGAGCGTGGGATCGCGTTCCCACCCTTCGAGGAATCGCTGGAGGCCCTGCGGGGCTCTCTATAGAGACGCAAACATGCGGATCCTGGGAATCGAGACTTCTTGCGACGAAACCTCTGCGGCCGTAGTGGATCAGGAGCTTCACCTGCGCAGCAACGTCGTACTCTCCCAGGACGAAATCCATGCGCCCTACGGAGGGATCGTGCCGGAACTGGCCTCCCGCCAGCACATCCGTTCCATCGCCTTTGTCGTGAGCGAGAGCCTGGAGCGGGCTGGAATGGCTGTCGAAGAGGTGGAGGCTTTTGCCGTGACCCAGGGCCCGGGCCTGATCGGATCCCTCCTGGTCGGCCTCTCCTTTGCCAAAGGACTGGCCTATGCTCACGGCAGACCCCTGGTCCCGGTCGATCACCTGGAGTCCCATATCTACTCGGCTTTCATCGAAAACCGGGACATCGCCTATCCCATCCTTGCGCTGCTGGTCTCCGGGGGGCACACCTCTCTCTATGTATTGAAAGAGCCGCTGCACTTCCAGCTGATCGCCAAGACTAGGGACGACGCCGCCGGCGAAGCTCTGGACAAGATCGCCAAGTTCCTCGAACTGGGCTACCCCGGGGGCCCTGTCATCGACCGGTTGGCCGGGGATGGCAACCCGGATCGCTTCCCCTTTGCGCGGCCGCAAATGTCCGACGGCAGCCTGGATTTCAGCTTCAGCGGATTCAAAACCGCCGGCCTCAGATTGATCCGGAAACTGGGGCTCACACAAGCGCACCTGGATTTTCTGGATTTTATCGCCAGCTTTGAGGCGGCCGTGATCAGGACACTGCTGTATAATCTGGACCAGGCCATGACTGAAAGCGATCCGAATTCTCTGATCCTGTGTGGTGGCGTGGCACGGAACCGGAAACTCCGAGCGCATTTTCAGGAGTTGGCGACCAAGCGGGGGGTGCCGGGCTACATCCCCTCTCCTGAACTGTGCACGGACAATGCGGCCATGGTGGCGGCCCTGGCTCATAAGAAGCTGGTGAAGAAATCTTCTCAGGGGCTCGACCTGACACTCAACGCCTACCCCAGGCGCTGAGCCATGGTTCAGCGGAGAGGTACTGTCTTATTTGAAATATTCAGGGACTATTTCAGGTAGGTGCGGGCCCCGGCGAAGCGGCGCCGGAAATACGAGGAATTCAGAGAGTCCACGCGGATCTTTTTGCTCTTCCCCGGGGCATGGATGAAACTCTCCCCCCCGGTGAAGATCCCCACATGGGTCACACGGCTGCTGTTGGAGGTCTGGAAGAAGACCAGGTCTCCCCGGGCCAGCTGGCCCTCAGACACAGGCGTGCCTATCGAAAACTGGGCATGGGAGGTACGAGGCAGGCTCAGCCCTACCAGGTTGTAGACGGCCATGGTCAGCCCGCTGCAGTCAAAGCCGTTTTCGGGTGATGTCCCCCCCCACTGATAGGGGATACCCAGGAAGTTCTCTGCCCGGCTCACGATCTCATTCCGCAGGTAGCCGGTCCCCAGTTCCGCCTCCCTGGCCACAGCGGATGTCTCCGGGTTGATGATATAGAATCCTTCGATGAATCCCCTGGCGCGAGCCTTTTCCGCCATTTTTTCTGCCGAACTACGGTCTGAAAAATCTCCAAAGCGCACCTTGTAGAGCCCGGATTCGTGTTTGAAATAATACACATTGAGCCCGAAGTCGGCCAGTGAATGGGTCAGACGGACAGCGTTGCTCAGGTTGCGGAAGGCCCCGACTTGGATGGTAAATCCGGCTCGGGGACGTTCTTTTTCCAGAACAGGGGGCGGGACTTCGGTGGCCATCTGTGGCTTGCGGGCGCATCCCCCGGCCAGGACGAGGCTCAGCAGGATGGCCGCAGCACTCAGGACTGCAGCGATACGACCTGGCATCCGCTCGGACCCTAGGACAGCCCGGCATCTGCCTCCCCGGCTGCACCCTGTATTGATCATGGCCTCATCTTCTCTCGTGAAAGGATCCTCGACATTGGATTAGTCGCAGCATGACGGCCCGGAATGTGAGACATGCGCCGTCTCAAAGCCCCCAGGCTCGAGTGACAGAGTCCAGGACATCCCTGGTGATTTCCGGCTCTGAGTGAGTTAGCTTTTCCTCAGGCATCTCAATTTTGAGGCGTTACCATAAGTTCGAAGGGAATTCCCTCATGGGACTCCGCGGGCGCGCTCTGGAGTGTGATCCGAAGCAGGTAGAGGTTGGTGTTCCGGTATCGGTAAAGGGGAGGATCAGCATACATGAGGGATTCTTTCCGATCGGTCACTCGTCCGGAAAAGAGCGAAACATCGAAAAGATCCAGCTTGGCAGCGGCTTCTCCCTGCCCTGGCCCGAAGGTGAACTTGAGGGAGCGGAGTTGTCTCCAGGATGTGAAATACAGCTCATACGAGCGGTCCCAGCCTGTCAGCTCGAAGGTTCCGGGGCCCGTCATGCGTATGTTGTGGTCCTGGGCATAGAATGCGAGCCTCTCTCCTGAGCTGTAGGCGGCGTTCTGGGGGAACAACAGGACCGGACGGGGATAAAGGCAGAAGGCTGCGAAAAAGAGCATCAGGAGAACTCCTACACAGGCTGCCTGAAAGGAGGGGCCATGCGGGATCCGAAGATCTCTCTTGACTGCGTATCCCACGGCAAAGACCAGAATCAGGCCCAACCAGACATAGTTGGGGATGTACCCGAGGTTGTCGAGTTTGAGGAAGGAGGGCAGGAGATCGGGAAGGTAAAAGTGGAGGTTGCTGAGGGAGACGAACAATTCGGATCCCCGGAAGGCGTATTTGTGCGTGGTGGGCTGATAGAGGAACGAAGGATTCCAGAGCAGCAGGAAAACGAAAACGAAGCTCAGGATCGCAGATCCTCTGAACAGCAGGGTGAACAACCGCTTGCGGTTATGGAGGATGAAATACCCCACAGCGACAGCCGCCATCCAGGAAAGGGGAGTCAGTACTCGGGCTTGCGGGCTGGACCCCTGCCGGTGGGCAAAAAAGGCATAGTTGAAGAGGTAGGGTCCGGCCAGAAGGGCAAAAGTGAGCAGGGTGGTGCGGGCACGCCGGAACATCTCTATGAAGCCGGCCAGGGCGAAGAGGTACCAGGGGGCGTAGAGGAGCAGACCGTCTCTTTGATCCAGGAAGTAGTCCAGGAACGAATCGATGCGCAGCATGAGGGGAGTGTCCCGCATGACGTCCCGGAAATTCTGGATCTTGTCAGGGGTCAGGACACCCTCATAGATGGCGATGGGATTAAACGTCCCATAGAGATGATAGACGTAGAGATAGTATGCAGCGAGGCCTGCCAGGGGGAAGGCCAGGAACAGAAGGATCCGCGCCCCCGCCTTATGCCTGCGGACGAAGTAATATCCGGCGAGGAGCAGCAGAGGCCAGAAGATCATGTTGTACTTGAGGCCGAAAAAGGGGAACAGGGCCAGCAGGAATCCGCAGAAGGCATACTCGAACCTGGAGGGAGGGTTTGGGGCTACGGCTTTCCTGAATATGTAGACGGAAAACAAGGTGATGGGGACCGCGGGATAGATATGAAACGCGAAGAAAAAGACAGGTACGGTGAAGGAGTAGAGAAACCACAGGAAGAGCGACAGCTTTTCGTCCCGCCAGAGCTGTATGAACAACAGATAGATCTGGACCCCCAGCAGTGCCGCCCAGAAGGTCAGACTGCTCCGAATCAGGAAGATGAGGGTTCGCCCTTTGAAGAGCTGACTCAGCGCGTACCAGGGCAGGATGAGGGCCGATACCCCGGGCTGGTTGATCGAATAGATATAGCCCTCACCCTTACGGCCGAAGCGGGCATAGGCCCGGAGCCTCACGTTGGGATAAAGCTCGGGGGGATAAAAATGGACGTGGTCCCCTTCCCCGTATTGGTCGGACAGGTTGATGTCCAGATCCTGGTACAGGCTGTCTGTTGTCAAGAGGTAGTAGGGTTCGTCTCCCGCAAACGCGCGCCCTCCTGAAACCAGGATGGCGGCGCCCAGGTTGTAGAGCAGGAAGGCCGCGAGGAAGAGGACCCAGACCCGTTTATTTTTCGGCATCCGGTTGAATCTCTCTGTCAACCCGGCGCCGAAGTGCCGGCCTTTGAGATGATGGTGATATTGGAGCCCCTTGAGGACCAGGAAGCCCGCCAGCATGGCCGTGGTAAGCAGGTGAAGGCGCGTGCGGAAGTCGGCTGCGGTGAGATAGTGTGTCAACATCAACGGGATGAGGAGCCCCAGGGCGGCAGGCATTAGGCAGGTCAGATTCTCTCTCTGCAGGGTGTCGAGTCCCGTGTTCAGAAAGCTCTGCTCGGCCCGCGGCAGCAGGAGCCAGAACAGGACCATGGCCGAGGCGGCCGCGATGAACCAGACCAGAACAAAGGCGGTCTGGGGTTTAAAGCCATGCTCGAGGATGGAGAAGCCCGGGCCCCGCATGTGGGCATATATGCAGAAACTCACTCCTAGGGCAAGGAGTCCTAAAAGGGTGAAAGAGAGGTATCGCTCGGCCGTCTTCATGGGTTTTTTTCTAGGTCCTATACAAAGTAGCGCACTTCCCTCCTAAAAACAAGGCAGTCCAGTCCAGTTTCTGTGCATCCCACGCCATCTCTCCACCCCAGCCACGCCATCTCTCCACCCCAACCACCCTCCTTAAAAGGATCTAATATTTTGCTGGTAACTTCGCCATATGACATCCAGCTTGGGATGAGGTCGACAACGGTCTTTGCCCGTGTCTCATGACATTTTAAATACATGTATGTTAATATGATCATACTTGGGATCGTTTATAAGCATGGATATCTCCGTCGTTCTCATAACTTACAACGAAGCCGACCGGCTCGAGGCTGCGCTGAAGAGCGTGGAAGGGATCGCCGATGAGATCGTGATCGTGGACCGTCACAGCACGGACGAAACAGCCCGGATCTCTCAGAAATACACCGACTGTTTTTTTATTCGAGAGTGGACGAACTACGCCGATCAGAAGAACTATGCCAATTCCCGGGCGTCCTTTCCCTGGATCCTCTCTCTGGATGCCGATGAGCGGCTTTCCCCAGCGCTGCGGCAGGAGATACTCGATATGAAGCGGGATGATCCGGCCGCCTCCGCTTTTTCCATGCCCAGACAGGCGTATTATCTGGGCCGCTGGATCCGGCATTCCGGCTGGTTCCCGGACCGCAAGATCCGGCTGTTCCAGAAGGAAATGGCCCACTGGGAGGGAGAGTTCGTGCATGAGAGCCTGGAGGTCGAGGGTGAGGTGCAGAGGCTGAAGGGTGTTTTGCAGCATTTCACCTATCGCGACCTCAGCGACCAGATCCGCTGCATCGACACCTACGCCGGGCTGGGGGCGCAGAGACTGTACTCCGAACAGAAAAAGTGCCGCTGGTACCACCTTGCGGTCCTGCCTTTTTTTGGATTTCTGCGGACTTATGTGTGGAAGGCCGGATTTTTGGATGGATTGGCCGGTTTCATTATCTCTGTGATGCAGGGGTACGGGATTTTTCTCAGGTATGCCAAGCTGTGCGAGATCTGGAAGAAGGGAGAGAGGATTGAGCCTTTTCCTCATTGATGCCGGTCCGCAGCAGCCTGGAGTTTCCGCTTCTTCCTATTACCTGGCGCAGGAACTGAGGCGCCTGGAGATGTCGTTCCGCTATTACATCCCTGAGCATTCCCCCCTCCACAGAACGGCCAGGATCGCTGAGCTTCCCGTTGAGCCGCTGCGCTCTCGGACAGAGAGAAACGTCCTGGGCATGTGGCGGCTGGCCCGCGCCATGAAGCGCTCGGCATGCCACCTGGTGCATGCCCATGATCCGGTTTCACAGCCTCTGGCTGCCGCCGCTGCCGCGCGGGCCAAGGTCCCGCTCCAGGTCGTCACCTGGGATGGAACTGGCACCGGAGGCGTCATCCCCTCTTCCCGGATGAAGTCATTCCGTGCCCTAGATATGGTCATAGTTCGGGAGGAAGAGGCCAAAGAAAGCCTGACTGAGCAGGGATTCACTCCCGAGGCCATCCGGGTTATCCCTCAGGGGAGGGATTTTTCCCCCTATACTCAGCCGGAGGCGCGTGATTTTTTACACCGAGAGTTCGAGCTGGAGCCGGATGTCCGCCTGATCGGGGTGAAAACGCGCTTCAAGGGAAACCAGGCGTGGCCCATCCTGAGGCGCGTAAAACAAGCCTTGGGGGCGGATCTGCCCGGGATTCGTCTGGTCATACTGGGAGAAGGCGGCCTAGAGGCCGGGAGGAAAGGTGCGGTTCCTCCGGAAGGCGTGCTATTTTACATGGGAGGAAGCGAAGCCTTTGCTCGAGTGATCACCTCGCTCGATATGTTGGTGGTCCTCTCCTCGGAGTCCCATGACAGGGAACAGCTTCAGGCGGCCATGGCCGCCGGTGTGCTGCTGGCCACGGCCACGAAGCGTGGACTGCCACGCGAGCTC
>JBGUED010000093.1:0-7735 GCA_041821525.1 Candidatus Aminicenantaceae bacterium
GGAAGGGATGACCCGGTACAAATTTATCCCACTTGCTCTCCAGGAAAGCGACCATCCTGGAAACCTGTCCCGGACGGAATTTGACGCACATAAAAAATCCCTCATCCCGAAGCGCGATCACCTTGGGCAGGATCGGTTCGTGCAGAGAGCCCCCGTGGTAATCCTTGACCACTCCGATGATGGTTCCTGTGTTGCCCTGGTATGTAAATCGTTTTCCTATGGGATCTTTCACTTCCATCACCCTGATCGCCGTTTCGTTGACTACAAAGTTGTCCTTGTCTGTGGGAAATTTGCGTGAATAGAAGCGGCCCTGAGTCATTTTCAGCCCAAATGTGTCCAGGAAATCGTAATCGCCCATATCTTCGTAGAACCGGATCTCTTCGGAGGGATCCTTGCCATCCCAGTCAACATTGGTGGTCATCCTGAAACCGCTCGAAGGCGGGAAAGCACGGCAGACATTCAATACGGCAGGATTCTGCAGGAGTTCGCTCCGCGCGGCTTCGTAATTCCGCCCATATTCACCGTAGCTGGCAAAGGTGATGATGTTTTCGGCATTGTAACCAAGGTCCTTGTTCTGGATGAAGTGGAGCTGACTGTAGATAACGATGGTACCGATGAGGAGAATCAGGGTGAAGGAGAACTGAGTCACTACCAGTATCTTGCGCAGCCAACCAGCCCGGCGGACACCCAGACCGGGAAGAGATTTGACGACCTGGGACGGCTGGAAGGAAGATAAGAAAAAAGCCGGGTAGCTTCCGGATACAAACCCGGTCAGGAGCACTATGGACAGTAGGCACGCCCAGAGGCCTGGATTCCCAGCATACTCCAGGGACATCTCCTTTCCGGCCAGCACACTGAACGCTGGGAGGAAGAGCTCGACCAGTAGGATGGCGAACAGGAGCGCGATGAGGGCGGTGAAACAGGATTCGCCGATGAACTGCTTGACCAGGTCTTTCCTCTGAGCCCCCACAACCTTGCGCATCCCCACTTCTCTGGCCCGAGTCCCGTAGCGGGCAGTCGCCAGGTTCATGAAATTGATGCAGGCGAGGAGTAGCACGCATACCGCTGTCAGCGCAAAGAGGTAGACATATGTGATGTTCCCCGGACTGGGATATTCGACCATCCAGCTGTTCATGTGTGTCGATTGAAGATGGATGTCCGTGAGGAATTGGAGGTAGATTTTTCCTTTGACTCCTGGAAGATTTTTCTGGATGAGCTCCATCAATTGGAGGTTGATTGCGTCGATATCAGCCTTGGGGGCCAATTCGACATAGGTGGCGAACTGCATGTACATCCAGCTGTCCAGCTGGGATTCCCGCCACCGGCGCATGTTCTCGGCCGGGAATGCATAATCGAACTGCAGGTGGGAGTTGCGGGGTATGTCGGAGATCACACCCGTGACCCTAAGGTCTTCTTCATCCATCTGCAGGACCTGTCCCATGGGATTCTCCTCACCAAAACACTTGCGGGCCAGGCTCTCCGTAAGGACGATAGAAGCAGGGTCAAGCAGAGCAGTCTCCGGATCGCCTTGTAAAAACGGGAACTGGAAGATCTCAAAAAATGATGGTCCTACGGCGGCGAGCTTTTCCTGCATGAAGATCTTGTCTCCATAATGGAGAAAATAGTTGCTCCAACCGCACTGAACAAGTACGGCATCCTTTACTTCAGGGTATTGTTCGACCAGGGCCTGGCCTATAGGAGCCGGAGATCCCGCGGATACACTGATCCTTCCGACGGCATGATTTTCCGTGACAATACGGAAGATCTTATCCGAGTTTTTATGGAAGCGGTCATAACTCAGTTCGTCCCAGACCCAGGTCAGGATAAGGATGCAGCAGGCCATGCCCATGGCCAGGCCTGCGATGTTGATCAGAGAGTACCCTTTCTGTCTCCTGAGCTTGCGGAGAGCCAGCTTACCGTAGCTCCAGAGCAGGCCGGGGATCCATCTTCTGGATACAGAAAGGAAGCGTCCATTGATATCCCGGGTTCGGGCCTTTTCGTATTCTGAACCGAGATCCTGGACCGAGCCCAGGCCCTGGACGGCCTGCTTGAATGCGGCCTCTTCTCCAATCCCGGTGTCTTGGTGGCGCTGGATCTCCTCCCTCAGGTGAGACTCGAGCTCTTCGGCATACCCATCCTCCATGTTTTCGCTTTGATACAATGATTTTTTCCAATTGTGCAGGGCTTTTTCCAGATTAAAACTCATGCTTCCGTCTCCTTTCATCGCGGATTTGCCGAGGCGGGTTTTCGTTACTCATGCCGGAGCAGGCTTCCACAGCGTGGACAGGGCTTGGTGCACACTCATCCATTGCTCCATCTCGGATTCCAGCTCGGCGCGGCCCAGCTCGGTAATCCGGTAGTATTTGCGCCGGCGCCCCTCATCCGAAATCCGCCACTGGGGCTGGATCAATGCGTCTTTTTCCAGGCGGTGGAGGACCGGGTAGAGCATCCCGTCGGACCACTCCAGTTTTCCTCCGGTGACACGCTTGACGCTCTGGATGATCTGATAGCCGTAGTTTTCCCCTTCCTGCAGGATGGAGAGGATCATGGGTTTGGTGGAGGCCGCGATCAATGCCTTGGATATCATATCTTACCTCTCAGCGTTAGATACATAACAACGCAATGTATGCGAAATTCATGCCATCTACAGGAACAGGGGAGTGGAGATAGAACCGTACAATAAACAAGGAGCGGAATGTCCGTTCTGGATTCAAACCGTGTTCATAATCGGACAGCGGCTAGGGATTTCCCGAGGAACTGAATCGAGCAAAGGACCGGAGGATCCGGACCGTCACCTGTGCTCCAAAGGATTTACCCTTGGCCTTGATTCCGTGCGGCTTCGCCAGCGCTGGCATAAGAAAAAGAAGTCTCTACAGCCGAAACCGAAGAAATAATCTACTGGGATTCAGCGCCTCAACGGAAATTCTGCTCAGGCGGGGGAGTGTTGTCCAGGATCGTCTCGATACTCTCCATGACCTCAGGAGTGAGCGCGGCCATGTCATCCATTGCCTGCATGTTTTCTTTCACCTGTTCCGGCCTTGAGGCTCCGGTGATGACCGTGCTCACGAAGGGATTCTTCAGGCACCAGGCGATGGCCAGCCGGGGGAGGGAGAGTCCCAGATCTGCTGCCATGGCACCGAGTTTTATGACCTTTTCGATCTGCAGCTGTCCTTCCGGGCTCTCAAAGCGCCGCCGGATCCAAGGATAGCCGGGCAGGGCCGCCCGGCTGTCCGCGGGAATGCCGTCGTTGTATTTTCCGGTGAGCAGGCCGCTGGCCAAGGGGCTCCAGATAGTGGTCCCCAGGCCCATTTCGGCATAGAGCGGCAGGTATTCCTTTTCCACACGGTCTCTGTTAAACATGTTGTACTGGGGCTGTTCCATGATTGGCGGTACAAGGTGCTCGCGCCGGGCAATGTCGTGGGCGGCCCGGATCTGTTCGCTGCTCCACTCGCTCGTGCCCCAGTAGAAAGCCTGGCCCCGGTCCACGATGTGGGCCATGGCCCTGACGGTCTCTTCGATGGGCGTATCCAGGTCGGGTCTATGGCAAAAAATGAGGTCCACGTATTCCACCTGGAGCCTATCCAGGGCCGCGTCCGTGCCTTCGATGATGTGTTTGCGTGAGAGGCCCTTATCATTGGGCCCGCCGCCGCCCCAGTAGATCTTGGTAGAGAGGACCAGGTCCGAGCGCTTCCAACCTACCTTCTTGATGATGTTGCCCATCATGGTCTCTGCACGGCCCTCGGCATAGACCTCGGCATTGTCGAAAAAGTTAACGCCGGCGTCATAGGCAGCCCTCATGCACTCCGCGGCCGTGTCTTCGTCGATCTGGTCGCCGAAAGTGACCCAGGCTCCAAACGACAAAGCCGAGAGCTTCAACCCGGAGGATCCCAGAAAACGGTATTCCATCGCTCTTTTCTCCTTGTACTTAAGTTATTATGTCAGAGGCATGGGACAGGGTCAAATGTGAGGTTTACCGGTTCTATCCTCACCTGGGACCCACCCAACCACCCCATGGGTTCGGACAGAACGGCAAGCCTCGGGGTTACGGGAGCAGGTCAATCCATTCCCACCCCCCCTCCTAAATGCAAGAGATCTTATTATGGTTGCGACAATGAGAGGTTCGCTTTATAATGCTGGATTGTGACTGAGAGAGGAGAGATATCATGTTGAAACGGATCGTTGTCATCGGCTGCAGGCTTTGCATCGCCGCTCTGCTGATCCTGCCGGGGACTGCACAGCTCGCTCAGAAGAAGAAAATCACCATCCGCAACATCACCGACGAGACGGTGCAGTACAGGATAAAAGCCGTCCGGTCCACGGACGAGCCTATAAAACACTCGATCAAGGTCGATGTCATCGACCGAATTCCCGGAGAGGAGCCCTTGACCATATATTTCGAACGCCCGGATGGGACTCAGTCTTACGTCCTGGATCCCGGAATGCCGTACTCCTTCCGCTACGACGAGAACGGAGATCTGGAGCTGTATGAAGGATCGCACGGACGCAACGATGCCGTCGATCTGGCACCTTTCGTGCCCACCCCTCCTGCTGTTGTGGAGAAGATGTTGGAGATGGCCAAAGTTGGTAAAGAGGATGTGGTCTATGACCTGGGCTGCGGCGACGGACGCATCGTGGTCATGGCAGCGATCAAGTACGGGGCCACCGGAGTTGGGATCGACCTCGATCCCAAGCGGATCGAGGAATCCAACATCAACGCCAAAGGCGCTGGCGTGGAGAAGCTCGTCAAGTTCCGAGTGGAAGATGTCACCAAATCTGACATATCCAAGGCCACGGTCGTGACCATGTATCTCCTTACAGAATCCAACGAGCTGATGCGCCCCCAGCTGGAAAAACAGCTCAAAAAGGGTGTATATGTGGTCACCCACAACTACCGTATACCCGGATGGGAGCTCAAGCTGGTGGAAGAGGCCGAAATAAAGGGAGAAGACGGCGGCCTACACAACATCTATGCCTACCGGCGCTGATATCGCTGGGTGCCACTCAGTTTCCTAATAATGAGACACGGTTCCTTTGCGCTACTGTGCATTATTCTTGTTTGAAGGAAGGTTCAGGATTCTTTTTATAGAATCCGGGATCATGAACAGCAGGATCAAGCGGAAATCAAGAATTGGCCGCAATAGGGGCAGAGTTTGAAGTCCGGCTTGACGGTGCGGCCGCACTTCGGGCAGTTTCCCGAGGGCGCAGGAATTTCTGGCCTCAACGGAGACCCGTCCTCGGAATAGAGGGCTTGGCACTTTTCACATTCCAGGTAGGGGACCCCCTTTTTGACCGGAAAAAGTGGTATAAAGAACAGACTCAGATACTGATCTGTCCTCTTGAGCCGCAGTGCTGGATGGCTGCAGATCCGGCAGGCCCGGGGACATGAGTCCAGCTTGACCGTGCGCGGCTGTACGCCTCCGATCAGTAAGAACATTGTACTATTTTACACTAAAGGCCAATTCATTTGATAGAGAAAGTCATGGCTGCCATGTGAACTTATCAATGATAGCAAACACCACTGTATTAAAGACCAGCAAAAGAGCTGCGGCTGATATTTTAACAAACCACGGGCGGGACCAATTGCGGTTTTTCATATATAGGAGAAGCCCGTATATCGCCATGACTTCCAGAGCGAACGGGATGAATCCCAGATATCCCAGGACCGGCATCTGAAAGATGCGGCCGAATTCGAAGTAGGGGATGGAGTATTCCCAATGCGAGCCGGCCCAGAAATTGAAAAACTCCCAGATGAAACCCGCTGCCAGTCCCGCCGCAGCCCAGCTCCAGAAACGGATTCCGTCTTTTTGTTCCAGATCAGTCAGAAGGGAAGGAATCCCGAGACGGAAACAGAGCGGCTCGAGAAGAAAAAGAAAGAACAACCAGACACAGGCGAAAAAGAGGCGTGGCCAAAGGAGAGTCAACGCAAGCAGCATGACTCCTAGGAAGGTGCTGAGACGGAGGAGGGAAGGAGATGGTTTGATTCGAGGAAAAGGCAATTTCTGCAGAGTCGGTCTCTGCTGGAAAAACTCGGCCAAAACCACTAATGCAGGAACAACCGAGGCAAAGGCTGTGAAATATCCCAGCCATCTCTGCCAGAGTGAATCAGGCAGTTCGTGGTAGCTCCAGTTCTGCAGCCTCAGGTTGAAAAGCTCGAAGATCAACCAGACCGAAACCGATACGAAAACCATGAAAAGTATATCCTGATCCAGCCGTGTGAACAGGGATGCTCCCCCTCTGCGGAAGTTGAGGCTGTCCACGATGAGGATGAACGGCCACCAGGCAAAGAGATAGAACCAAGAAAACATGAAGGTATTACCGGAAACGAGCAGCAGCACAGCCCCGCTAAGGGCCGCAACACCCAGGAACAGGTTCGCTCTAATGATTTTATCGCGCATTTTCGAGCGTTCAAGCTAAAGCAATCAAGGCAAAAAAATAATTGGGCTCAGAGTGCTACGGGTGGAAAAAAATACTCGGGAAGGGGGCGAAGGTTCGCATTCAGCGGATAGCCTTCGCCATAGCCCGGATGTAATCGGGATCGGTTCCGCAGCAGCCGCCTATGATGTTGGCGCCGTTGGCGACAATATCCGGAATGTGCTTGACATAGTCTTCCAACGGTTGGGAATACATAATACTTCCGTCCTCAGTGATCTCGGGTTGGCCGGCATTGGCCTGGATGACGAGGGGTAGGGGAGTGGCCGCACGGAGCTCCTTGACAAGCCCTACCATCTGCTTACTGTCCAGAGTACAGTTGGCGCCCACGCCCTGGACCTGGTTTTTCTCCATCTCTTCCACGAATTGAGCGATGCGGTTGCCCATCATGGTGAAGTAGCCTCGGGGAGTCTGGTTGAATGTCATGGTGATGAAAACCGGGCGATCCGACGTCTTACGCACGCCCTTCAGCGCGCTGAGGGCCTCCTGCAGGTCGTAGTAGGTCTCGAGCAGGAAGATGTCCACCCCCCCGTCCGCCAGGCCGCGGGCCTGCTCATAAAAGCTGTCTGCAAACTGCTCCGGAGTGAATTCTCCCTGCGGCTGCAGGAATTTTCCTGTGGGGCCTATACTGCCCACCACGAATTTCCCCTCCGGGCGGACTGCACAGGCCAGCTCGGCGGCTGCCCGGTTGAACTCGTAGCAGCGATCTTCCTGGCCATAGGCGGCCAGTTTGATGGCGCTCCCGCCGAAGCTGTTGGTGGATACCGCATCTGATCCGGCAGCGAAATAATTCTGGGTTATCTCTTTGACGACGTCGGCCTGGACCAGGTTCCAGGACTCCGGGCAGGCCCCGGGTTTGAAGCCTCTCTTGATGAGCTCGGTGCCGAAGCCTCCGTCCAGGAGCACCACGCGTTCTTCCACAAGGTCCATGAATGTCGCTGCCATCGCTCTCTCCTTCTCGAATATCTACCAATAATATCCCCGCCTCTTGCCATTGTCAAAGCCAAACCGGCCTCTTATTCCTGTGTCTCTCTTGGCCCCCGGTCATTCATCAACTTGGAAGGCAAGCATGCGGAGTTCTGAAGCCGGCCGAAGAGGCAGCAAGGAGAGCCAAAAAGGAGACTACATGGGAGCCAGTGCGTTTTGCCATAACCTCCCTGTTCTTTCGGATTGACAGGAATAATACGGCCCATGTATGGTTAGGAGCGGGAAAAGGAGAAGAGCGAATGAGTTTGTATTTGGATCTCAAGGATAAACGGGTCATGGTCACAGGCGCGGCCAGCGGGATCGGCCTTGCCACGGCCCA
>JBGUED010000094.1:0-7732 GCA_041821525.1 Candidatus Aminicenantaceae bacterium
CCTGATGAGAGCCGGTGTGTCTTCCTATGGAACCAGGATTCGGGGAGGAACCAGAACCTCTATCTTTATTCCCCGGACTCCGAAGCCGCGCCGCAGCGGCTGACTTCATTCGCAAAGCAGGGGATTACGGGATTCTGCTGGGGACGCACCGGTGACGAAATATTCTTTCTCCTGGGAACCATGCTCTTCAGATTGGACCTCAAAGATTTGTCCACCCATGAGCTCTACAGGAGCAAGCTGAGGATGAGGTCGCTGACTCTGTCGCCGGATCATTCGTCCCTGTGCTTCCTCAAGGGCGGGAATCTCTGTGTGTATGACCTCGAGGCGGGCAGCAGCTCTCAGGTAACCGGATTCGAGGGCCGGAGTGAAGGCATCGGCGGATATGCCTGGTCCCCGGATTCGCGGCGGATCGCGTTTCTTTTCCAGGATTCCGCCGGTACCCGTCAGGTGGATGTCCCGCAGTTCGGCCGGGAGGCGGTCAGGCTGCGGAAGGTGCCGCGCCCCTTTCCCGGGGATCCAGACAACGTGAGGAAGATCGGCGTGTTGGAAGTCCCACAAGGGGAGGTCAGGTGGGTGGATAGGGAGTTCGCCACCCTGCATTCCTTTTTGTGGTCACCTTCGGGGAACAGACTGCTCGTGGAGGAATCTGCGGAATATGCCAGCACACGGTCCATCTATATATGCGGGGCAGAGGACCTGAAGCTGCATACTGCCTACAGGGAAGAAAGCCCCGCCTTCACGTTTTCCTGGATCTGGAGCTCGCAGTGGATCGATGACGATCGCATCGCCCTGACATCGGATGGCTCCGGGTTCTGTCATCTGTATGCCCTGGATCTGAGGAACTCGCAGACGCGTCAGCTCACATCCGGAGAATGGGAGGTCCTGGAGACCTTCCCGGTCAGGGCCGGTGCCTTGTATTTTATCGCCAACAGATCCCGACCCGAGGACAGGGTGCTGTATAGAGTGGAACTTGACAGCGGCGACATCCAGAGGGCGGCCGACAGGGATGGGGTGTACCGTCCCTCTATTTCCGCCTCAGGAGAGAACGTATGTGTCCTTTTTTCCGATGACATGACGCCCTTTGACCTCTATTTTATCCGGGAGGGGAAACTGGACAGGGTGACCGAGTCGCCGCTCCCGGGATTCGGTAAGTTCACGTGGGCCGAAACACAATACCTGACGATCCCGGGGAGTGGGGATGGCGTCGAGATCCGGATCCGGATGATGCTTCCCTCGGATTTCGACAGCGGGAAGAAATATCCGGCCATCATCGGCTCGGTCTATTCCAACGCGGTTCTGAACCAGTGGGGAGGTCGGGATGCGCACCCCACCTGGGGCCTGGATCAGTTTCTGGTCCAGGTGGAGGGATATGTCCTGCTGAACCTGGATCTCAGGGGGAGCCTCGGGTATGGCCGCAAATTCCGGGAAGACATGCTGCAGGGCTATGGTGTCGTCGACATCCAGGACATCGCGGCGGCCGCCCGGTATCTGCAGTCTCTGCCCTACATCCAGGGAGACAGGATCGGGATCTGGGGATCGAGCTACGGAGGTTTGCTGACCCTGATGTCCCTGTTCAAGAATCCGGGCCTCTTTGCCTGCGGCATCGCCGGGGCCCCGGCCACCAACGTCTATCACTCTTTTCCGGGGCAGATGGAGGTCATGAAGTCTTCCGAAAATAAGGGAGCCTACGAGAATTCCTCAGCCTATTACTGGTCGCAGGGCCTGGAAGATCCGGCCATGATCATCCACGGGATCCGGGACACGGTCGTGCTGTTCATGGATTCGGTCAGCCTCGTGAGCAAGATGATCGAGGAGGGGAAAAATTTCGAGTTCGTGGTCCTGCCGGATGCCCCGCATGCCTGGGACATGGGCCCCTTGCATCAGACCCTGTTCGCCTTCAGGAAGATGATCGATTTCTTCGGGAGACACCTCAAAGACTAATCCGGCACCCTGTAGACTTCGAGGTTGGAGATCAGCGGGCAGGCCTTGGCATTGATGGTGATCCTCAGTTTCTCCGTTGTGATCGGCTTGAATCTGACGATCCGGCGGTTCCCGACCGTGACCCCCTTTGCGACCTGGTCAAATGAATCATTGACCATAGCCTCGATCGAGAACGATCGCACACGCTGACCCAGAGAGATATACTCCTGGATGAGAACCGCATTGAGAAGTGTTGGATTGCCGAAGTCCAGCTCGATCGAGGCGTTCAGGATATCATCATCTGTGGCCCAGTATGTTTCCGGATCGTCATCGATGGCATTCTTTGCGCTGAATGCCCTTCCCCTCGTGTTCGTCGCCTTTACCGAGGCCTCCTCAGCCAGGTTGAGCGAGAATGCGTTATCCAGGTATTTTTTAAGCTCTGTCAGCCTTTGGATATCGTTTTCATGGATCAGGCCCCGCGTATCAGGCGGAAGATTCAGGAGGAAGCAGCCGTTCATCCCCACCGAATGGTACCAGTTGTCGACGAGCCGGCTCAGCGACTTGACCTTGTCGTCCTCTTCTTGGTGGTAGAACCAGCCCGGCCGGATCGAGGTGTTGACCTCAGAGGGGATCCACAGTTCTCCATCCTCATGGCCGGTCTGCAGCTGGTCGTTTACACCCCCGATGCCGGGATAGAACGCGCCCGAGTTGATAGTGCACCAGTTAGTCTCGGCGGCATAGCCCCTCTCGTTCCCGATCCAGCGCACATCGGGCCCGGCGTCGCTGAAGATCACGGCATTGGGCTGGCACCTGCGCACGACCTCGACGAAGCCCTCCCAATCGTATTCCTGCCTCTTCCCATCCGGGCCCACGCTGAAGGCCCCGTCAAAGAACACATAGTACACCTTACCGTAGTTGGTCAGGACCTCTTCCAGCATCTTCTTGAACACGGTGTTGTACTCATCCATGAAGTACGTGGGGTGGTTCCGGTCCCAGGGGGAGACGTAGACGCCGAATTTGATGCCGAACTCCCTGCAGGCCTCTGACAGATCTTTCAGGACATCGCCCTTTCCATCGCGCCATTTGCTTTCGCGTACCGTGTGCGTGGAGTACTCCGACGGCCAGAGACAGAATCCGTCATGGTGCTTGGCCGTGATGAGGGCCCCTTCCATACCGGCGTCTCTGATGACCCTGGCCCACTGGCGGCAGTCAAGTTCGGTGGGATTGAACGCATCGGGGGATTCGTCGCCATGCCCCCATTCGATGTCGGTGAACGTGTTGGGGCCGAAATGGATGAAGGCATGGTACTTCATGTCATGCCAGATCAACTGGCGTTCGTTGGGAACCGCCCCGAAAGGCAAAAGAGGTTCTTCAGGCGCGCAGCTTATTGCCAGCGCCGCGATCAATAGGATCGGTGTGATGGACCTCATAGGGCATTCTCCCTGGGCAGCTCTTGATTTAGGCCGTGAACAGATCCTTGGTTGAGAAATTCGGCTCGCTTGTCAGGTTGACGCCGAGCCTCTTGAGCCCTGCCTCATCGCCGGGAGTGGGAATGTGGGTTATGTGAACCTCACATTCCTTGAGTTCCTTGAGCTTGGACAAGGCCAACTGGACCGAGGGATTTGTAGCCGCGGCAATGGAAAGACTGATCATGGTCTCTTCGAGGTCCATGCTCACGGTCTTCAACTGCAGGATGTCTCTCTTCAGGGCTCCTACAGACTCGATAATGATCGGTGACAGCAGATGGATCTCTTCCGGGATTCCAGCCAGGTGCTTGATGGCCTTCAGCACGACACTGGAGGCCGCATGCATGAGAGGGGAATTGCTGCCCATGAGGATGGTGCCGTCCTGGAGCTCGATGCATGCCCCACAGAAGATCCCTTTGTTGCCCTTCTTCTTGAGTTCGGCGTCTTTGGCGGCCTGCTTGGCAAAACCCACGACTTTCCTGTCTTCCGGGCCGACACTCAGTTCCTCCATGATGAGTTTCGCGCGCTGAACCGTATCCTTGTCAGCATATCCCATCGCATATTCACAGCTGTACCGGAAGTACCGCCGGATCACCTCCTGCTTGGCTGCTTCCCTCACGGCCTCATCACTCAGAATGCCGGCGCTTGCGCAATTGACGCCCATGTCTGTGGGGGACTGATAGATCGATTCGGCCCCGGTGATCTTTTCCAGAATGCGCTTGAGGATGGGGAAGATCTCGACATCGCGGTTGTAATTGACAGATACCTTTCCATAGGTCTCCAGGTGAAAAGGATCGATGAGGTTGAAATCCGCGATGTCTGCCGTGGCCGCTTCATAGGCCACATTGACGGGATGTTTCAGTGGCAGGTCCCAGATGGGAAAGGTCTCGAACTTGGAGTATCCCGGATCTATTCCCTGCAGATGGTCGTGGTACATCTGGGACAGGCAGGTAGAGAGCTTGCCGCTCCCCGGGCCGGGGCCGGTAACGACGATCAAGGGCTTATCCGAGTGGAGGTAGTCGTTCGCTCCGTATCCCTCCTTGCTGACGATGAGGTCGACATCCGTCGGGTATCCGGGGGTGAAGCGGTGTGTGATGACCTTGATGCCCCTGCGTTCCAGCTTGTTCTTGAATACCATGCCCGAGGCCTGGTTATCGAAACGGGTGATAACCACGCCCAGGATGTTGAGGCCCCATTCCCTGAGCTCATCGAGGAGTTTCAGGGCGTCCACGTCATAAGTGATTCCGAAATCCGCACGCAGTTTCTTCTTCTCGATCGCGCCGGCATAGATGCAGAGTATGATATCTGCCTTGTCCTTGAGCTTCTGCAGGAGCCGCATCTTGACGTTGGGATCGTATCCCGGCAGCACCCGGGCGGCGTGGTAATCAAAGAGGAGCTTCCCCCCAAATTCAAGGTACAGCCGGTTATCTGCCTTTTCGAGCCGTTCCAGTATGGAAGATGTCTGCTCGGCCAGGTACTTTTCGTTGTCGAATCCTGAGTTCTTAATCATGTCTTTCCTTTCATGGGGTATCCCCGGCCACGCTCCAAGAAGAAACTATTGATCTTTTCTTTTAGTCCCTACAAATTCAGCCTCGCCCATCTCAGTGAACATGACGCCAGTGATGTTTTCCTCTTCGATTGTGGCTTCAGCTTCGATTCCCATCGTCTGCCCACCGGTATCCACAGTGGCTGTAAATGTCAACTTTCCTTCCTCAAAAGAGATGTCTTCCAATTCAGCGGCGCCCATATCAAAATTCATCTCTCCCGTAAGCGTTTCTCCATCCATTTTAAAAATAAATTCCATCTGCATTCCCATGCCAGTCAGCTCGACATCCCAGGCTCCGAGTAAAGCCGTATAATTTTCAGCCTGAGCTATGAGTACCGAGGCAGAGGTGAAGCTCATCAGTAAAACCCAAGAAATGATAAAAGCCACTTTGATATTCTTCTTCATTCTATCCTCCCAGATGATCTCCATGTGTCCCGGTTGACTCGTCTGCAAGACATGAAATGTGGGACACTGAGTCCGTAGCATAAGAGGCGAGGATTCTCCTGTCAAATCCTTTGTAGTTGACGGTGCAGTTTTTCGAGTGATAGGCTTAAACCACCGGGAGGAGGCTGACATGAAAAAAGGGCTCATGGCACTTTTGGTTTTGCTCGTGCTGGCAAGCGCCTGTTCGAGTCCCTCAGCCGATCTGATACTTAACAATGGACAGGTTTACACAGGAGAGGAGGGTCAGCCCTGGGCGTCGGCAGTGGTCATAAAAGGGGATGAGATCCTGGCGGTCCTGGAAGATGAAAAGGAGGCCTCCAGATATATCGATCCCTCTACCCGTGTCATCGATCTGGAGGGGCAGTTCGTCATGCCGGGATTTATCGATGCGCACGTGCATTTTGCCGCGTATGCCGCGCAGCAGCACGACATCCAGCTGATGAACGTGGATGAGGATGACGGCCTCGTCAAAGAGATCCAGCGGGTGGTTGCGAATGTCGGCCCCAATGAGTGGATCATCGGGGGAGACTGGAGCGGTGCGATCCAGTGGATGCAAGGGAGGGGCGAGCTGGATGGGCCCAGAACAGAGAAGCGATGGGAGCCGCACAGGAGGACCATCGATCCTTTCACACAGCAGAATCCCTGCCTGCTGAACAGCTATGAGAGAGACCTGTTCCTGGCCAATACCGCCGCTCTGCGTGCGGCCGGACTCGATGATGCGCACCTGGAGGGGATGCAGCTCGATGAGAGCGGGCAGCCGACTGGACTGCTCTACCAGGGATCACCCGCCATAGATGAGATACGCAAATGCGTGAAGCCCAAATCGGAGGAAAGGATCCTGAACGAATACCGCGCCGGCCTGAGGCTCATGGCGGAGATGGGGATCGTTGAATTTCATGATATGTTCCGGTCCTTCAAGGAAGTGGAGCGCTATCTCAAACTCCAGGAGATGGGGGAGCTGACCTGCCGGGTCTGGCTCAGGCCCTGGCTGGATCTGAAAGCGGAGATGTTTGCCCGGGGATTCACCATGGGGATGCACCCTGAAACCATGGAGAGGGATTATTTCCTGCGCTTCGGAGGATTCAAGAGCGCCAATGACGGTTTTCTGGGAGACCGCGGGGCCATGCTGTTCGAACCCTATAGCGACAGGCCTGATTATAGGGGGCACTACCAGGAGTACAACAGCGATTCCGATACCTTCGGGAGCCTGGTGGGAAATCCGGAGGTCTTTTACAATCACTGCAAAGATGCCGTGGAGCACGGATACTGCGTGGATTCTCACGCCATAGGAGACCGGGGGGTCTCGGAAGTCATCGATGTCCTGGAGCGGATCCGCGGTGATATGAATGCGGATTTGAGCATGTTCCGCATCATCCATGCGGAGATCATCCAGCCGCTGGAATTCGCGCGGATCAAGGCCCTGGACCTCATAGTGGAAACGAATCCGAGCCAGCTCCCCGATGACATGCGCTGGCTCATCGACAGATTAGGACCCGAGAGGGAAAATCTGGCTTTCCCATTCCGCACCTTCATCGACAAGGGCATCATCATGAATTTCGGCTCGGATATACCGGGCAATGCGGGAGCCATATTTTTCAATGATCCCAAATTTGTCTTGAACGCGGCAGTAAACCGGACCGACATGGATGGTGGGCCGGGGGGGGGATGGCTTCCCCAGCACAAGATCACGATAGAGGAGGCCATAAGGTGTTTCACCCTGAATGGGGCCTATGCCTGCATGCGGGAAGATGCGGTGCGGGGGACGTTGAAAGCCGGCAAGCTGGCCGATATCGTTGTCATCGATCGCAACATCGTGAAAAACGATCCCCATGACGTTATGAACATGCAGGTCAAGATGACGATCGTCGATGGCCGGATCGTGTATATGAGAGAATAAGCCTGAACCAGGAGGAGATCATTATGATGGCGAAAAAGAAATCATGCGGCGTAGATCACTTAGTATTAAAGCACATTGTCACTGCTGTGTTTCTGTGCACCCTAGCCCTCACATTGGTGTTCAGCGCACAGACAAAGCCGCCGGCGACCTTCGCTGATTACGGCCAATGGGAGGCGCTGGCCTGGGCAGGCAGCTATGGGGGGATTTCCCCTGATGGCAACTGGCTCGCCTATCAAGGCTGCACAGACCGCGGGGACGAGTGCGGGCTATGGGTCATGCAACCTGGTGGCTTTAGCTCTGCGAGACTCAGCAGAGATGTCAGCGATGCTTCGCCCAGCTGGTCGCCCGACGGAAAAGAGATCATCTTCGTGTCGAACCGCGGGCGCATCTGGGGAAGCGGCGGATTTTGGAGAATGCGCGCGAGCGACGGCGCCGAGCCGCGCGAGATCCGCTACGAGG
>JBGUED010000095.1:0-7661 GCA_041821525.1 Candidatus Aminicenantaceae bacterium
CTGCATGAACTCAGCCAGACGTTTTTCCAACTGCACATGGATGTCCAGAGTCCCGTTAAGGAAGCGGGACCCGCAGGTGGCAGCGCCGTAACGATCGATGGCGTCCTTAGCAGCCTGAATGACTTTGGGGTGATCGAGCAGCCCCAGATAATTGTTGGAGCCGACCATGATCACCTCCTGGCCGTCGATCATGACCTTGTTTCCTTTAACTTCCTGGATGGGCGTGAAATAGGGATAGAGACCGAGCTGCTGTGCCTCCTCGGCCCGTGTGAAGGCGAAGCATTTATCGAAGATGCTCACAGTGTCCTCCTCATGATCACAGGATCCCGGTGTGTCCGGCTGCCTCCAGCGGCAGGCCGCTTAATTGACCAGGGCAACGATTTTTCATACAATCGCAACATGAAAGTCTTCATAACGGGCGGTACCGGATTCATCGGGAGCCACCTCGTCGATGCCCTTCTTGCGGAAGGCGACACGGAAGTCTATGCCCTGGTTCGCGACCTCCGCAGCAAGAAATGGCTGGAAGGACGCGAAATCCACTGCCTGGAGGGGGATCTGAGATCACTCCCATCCCTGCCCCATGATGTCGATACCGTCTTCCACTTGGCAGGGTCGACAAAAGTCCGCAAACCGGCTGATTATTATACCGTAAATCAGGGGGGTTCAGCAAGCCTTTTTCAGGCGATGGCTGACCAAAACCTGCACCCGCGCAGGCTTGTGCTCCTCAGCAGCTTGGCGGCGGCGGGACCCAGCCGATCAGACAAACCCGTCCGGGAAAGCGATCCGCCCCGGCCCCTGACCCCTTACGGCCGCAGCAAACTGGCGGGCGAGCAGGAGGCCCTCAAATTCAATGACCGCTTTCCCCTGACCATCATCCGCGTGGGACCGGTATACGGGCCTCGAGACCGGGACTTCCTCACCCTGTTCCGCATGGCCCAGAAAGGCATCATGCCGACGTTCGGATCTGCTCGCCACAAGGTAAGCCTCTGTTATGTCAAAGACCTGGTGGAGGCACTGAAACTGACCATGCGGGATGACAGCCCGAGTGGAGAGATCTATAACATTGGCGATCCTGAACCTTATGCCTGGGACGAATTCGGCCGCGCCGTTGGCAAGGCTCTGGGTAGGACGCCCCGCATGATCCGTTTTCCGCTCCCCGTCGTGTACCTGGTGGCCCTGATGTCCGAAGCCGCATGCACGCTAACCCGGAAGGTCAGCATCCTCGACCGCAACAAGATCCGCGAGATGCGCCAGGACTCATGGGTGGCCGACATGGGGAAAGCTCAGGAGCGGCTGGCCTTCAACCCAGGCTATACCCTGGAACAGGCTCTGGAGGAGACCATTCACTGGTATCTGGACAACAACTGGCTTTAGATCATTTCTGATTACTATTTTTGAATGAGACGGTTGGAAGTGTAAAAGGAGGCGGAAAAGGTGGTGGTATCCTTGAGACACCACCCCTCATCCAGAAAACACCCGAAGTAGCGTATCCTTCCCTGGATGCGGTGGCTGCCACGCCGGGCATCCGTCTTGACCGTGAAGGGGATGCTCACCGTTTCCGTCACATTGAGATACTGGCGGCCCTCCTCTTCGATGATCTCCATCTCAAGGTCCGAATTCGTGAAAAAATCCTTAGGAAAGGCCAGTTCGTCCGAAGGATCCAACTCGATGGTGAAGTGGGGCACCGGACTGATGGTGATGCCCTCGCGCAGCGTGAAGCGCAGCTCGATCCGTCCCTCCTCCCCCCTGGCCAGGCGCCTGGGAAGGACCGATGCCCTGACCTGGAGCAGACTGTTCTCATCCGCGCTCTCCCAGACCGCACCGAGGGGTATCAGCAGGAGAACCAAGACAAGTCTCTTCAGGTACAACATGTCGGCGTTTTTTCCATCTCTTCCTATATTAGACAATCACCGGCAAATATTCAATTCCCACTCTGAGCCCCGAAGTGATGCTCCTGCCGGAACAGATGGCGGGGAGGGAATAATCCCTTGGTTGATTTGTATAGTCTACAGTGTGTGAATCCATATATTGCGCGCAGTACTGGGGGCAATTCTGGCTGACCGCTCCTCCCACCCGCTGTCCCCAGGGGGAAATGGGGCTTTATTTTTTTTTGCACTTGCCTTATCATGGACTTAGAAGAAAATAATGGGAATACAAACCACAATCACCGGAACCGGTCATTATGTCCCGCCCAGGGTAGTCACCAACTTCGACCTGGAAAAGCTGATGGACACTTCGGATGAGTGGATCCGCCAGCGGAGCGGGATCCAGATCCGGCACCATGTGGAGCCGGGAACGGGGGCATCGGACCTGGCCTATGAGGCATCCCTCAAGGCCATTAACGCTGCCGGCATCGATAAGGGAGAGATCGATTTCATCATCGCAGCCACGCTGTCGCCCGATCATTACTTTCCCGGTATCGGTGTCATCGTGCAGGCCAAGCTGGGAATCGATTCCATCGGGGCCCTGGACGTGCGTAACCAGTGCAGCGGATTCATTTACGCACTCTCCGTGGCCGACCAGTACATCCGTTCTGGAATGTACAAAAAGATCCTGCTGGTGGCAGCGGAAGTGCAGTCCTCCAACCTCGAGTTCTCCGACGAAGGCCGGGATATGGCCGTGCTCTTCGGTGACGGCGGGGCCGCGGTCATCCTGGAGCCCGCTGAGGGGAAAGACCAGGGCATCCTGTCAACCCACCTGTTTTCCGACGGGAACTTCGTCCAAGAGCTCTGGATGGACGCCCCCAGCCCCAAGGACAAACCCACGTTCTCGCATGCCATAATCGACTCCAAGCGCTACCTTCCCAAGATGAACGGCCGCAACGTATTCATAAATGCCGTGCAACGCATGCCGGAGGCCGTGTGGGCCGGGCTGGAACATAACGGGCTGAGCATCGACGATGTCGACCACCTCATCCCGCATCAGGCCAACGACCGGATCAGCCTCATGGTGGCCAAAAAACTGAGTATTCCGGTCGAAAAAGTCATTCGCAACATCGACCGATTCGGAAATACAACCGCCGCATCCATTCCCATCGCGCTCGACGAAGCTCTGAGAGCAGGACGGATCAAAGAAGGAGACCTCGTCGTGTTGACCGCCTTCGGCTCAGGATTCACCTGGGCTTCGGCTGTAATCCGATGGTAGACGTGGGGCAGTTCGGGCAAGGAAGCGATTGCCTTCAGCCGCTTTTCTATGGTAGGCTTTCGCTTAATAGTTTTAAAGACAACGTGCATTGACAGGAGAGGACACATGAGGAAGACAATCACACTGCTGATAGTGCTGGTCTTTGCTCTCTCGAGCTCAGGCTGGCTGTTCTCACAGCAGAACGCAGAAGACGAGAAGTTCCAGAAGACGCTGGAAAAATATCTCGATGCCCTGTGGAAATTCTATCCCACGGCCGGCACCATTGCGGGTTATCACAAATATGATAATAAGCTGGAAGACTTCAGCACGCGCAGTCTGGAAAGACGTCAAGACGAGCTTGACGATCTCAACCAGGAGTTTGTCGCAAAAGTGGATATGGTCAAGCTAAGCCCCGAGATCCATATCGACCACGAGATCATCATCGAAGCTCTGGACATGGAGCTCATCCGTCATGAGGCGGTGGTTCCCTGAGCCTTCAATCCCCTGTTCTACAACGACATCATCGAAAACTGCATCATCAGCGTCTTGACCAGCACCGCGGGCACTCCCGAAACGCGGGCCAAGAACGCGGCCGAGCGACTCAAGGGGATGCCCAAGCTGCTGAAGCAGGCACAGGAAAACCTCCAAACGCCCCCCCTGATCTACACCGAGACCGCCATCCGT
The DNA here is from genome assembly GCA_041821525.1 of Candidatus Aminicenantaceae bacterium. Taxonomy (GTDB): domain Bacteria; phylum Acidobacteriota; class Aminicenantia; order Aminicenantales; family Aminicenantaceae; genus JAUXEH01. The sequence continues at coordinate 3,808 of JBGUED010000095.1, forward strand.
CAGTTCGAGATCATCCTGGACTTCTACCAGAACGGACTTCCTCAGCTCGTGGCCCAGGCCCCGGATTCGGAGCGGGGCAAGCTCCAAGAGAACCTGACCAAGGCCCTGCCCGAGCTTCAGAACTACCAGAACTTCCTCCAGAACGACCTCCTGTCCAAATCAACGGGAAATTTCCGGTTGGGGGCGGCCCACAACCGGATGCTCCGCCTCCTGCTGCAGAACGACATCCCCATCCAGGAACTGATCTCCCGGGCCAATGCCGATATCGAGAACATCCGGCGGGAGATGACCCTGATCTGCACCCCCTACTACAAGATCATGGATCCCCGCTTCGACCTCAACAATCCCCCCGGCAACCTCACAACTGATCAGCTCATGAACGAGCTCGTATTCCACGTGATGGCCCGATTCAAAGACGACCATCTGACCAGAGAGGGTTTCTTACAGGGCATGCAGGACCTGACGGCCGGCATCCGGACCTACATCGAGGAGAACCAGCTGATAGACATCCCAGACCGGCCGGTCACCATTGTCATGGCTCCGCACCGGGGCTACACCTGGACCCGTTTCATCCGTCCTAACGTGTACGAGCCCTCGGACGAATACACCATCGAGGTCGGCCTCATGGTCCCGGACATCGATGATGCAACCGCCCTGGCCATCCTGGAGGAATACAACAACTACCTCCTCCCCTTCTTCATCATGCGCCAGGTCTTCCCCGGCCAGTTCGTGCCCGTCTACTTTGCCGACCAGAACACCCCCAGTATGGTGCGTAAGCTCTATCCCAACCAGCCGCTGATCAAGGGTTGGCCGATCCTGGTGGAGGAGATGATGATCCTCGGCGGCTACGGCAACTACGATCTCCGCCTGCGGCTCGCCCAGCTCAAGCTGCGTATGAAAGCCGCCATCGATTTCATTCTGGAGCTGAACATCCATCAGGCCGGCATGACCGAAGAGCAGGCCATGGGATACATGCAGCGCAAGGGCTTCCTGAGCGAAATCGAAGCCAAGTACAACTGGGACCGCATCCGCCTCCTACCCGGCGTTGCCACCTATGCCTATGTAGGCCTCCAGGAACTCCTGGATATGCAGGAGGCGTACAAAAATAAAGTGGGTGATTCCTTCTCGCAGAAAGAATTCCTCAGCAAAGTCTTAAGCTACGGAAATCTACCCTTACGCCGTATAAAGAGACTGATTACGGAATAAATAGTAATCCAAAACGCCTTTAGGTGCGCTCATTGATGTAGATATGGTGTATAGGAAATAATGGGCCCGTTTTTCGGAACGGGCCTCTTTTTTTAGTCCCATGAAGCGAATCCCATGGAATTCGACAACACGGAAAGTAAACAATTCCCGCTGGTGGACTCCCACGCCCACATCGACATGCCGGAGTTTGATCCCGACCGCGATCAAGTGATCGAGCGTTCCTTCGCAGCCGGAATCTCCGCCCTGCTCTGCCCCATGGAAGTCACAGATCCGGAGAGCATTCGAAAAACCCGATGGATCACTGACCGGTACCCCAACATCATCGCAGCTGCCGGCGCCCACCCCCACTCTGCCAAAGACTTTTCAGCCGAGTCCGGACACACAATCCGAAACCTGGCCGAGCAGGGCGGGATCCATGCCCTAGGCGAGATCGGACTGGATTTTCACTACAACTTCTCCCTCCGTGATGAGCAGGTCCATGCCTTCCGGAAACAGCTGAACCTGGCCCAGGAGTTGAACCTGCCGGTCATCATCCACAGCCGCCTGGCTTCGGATGAGGTGCTGGATGCCATCCGGGGAGAAGGCTATGCCCGGGGCGGTGTGCTCCACTGCTTCACCGAGAGCCGGGGATTCGCTGAGCAGATGCTGGACCTGGGCTTCTACATCTCCTTTTCCGGTATCCTCACATTCCCAAAAGCCCGGGATATCCAGGAAACGGCGCAGAGCCTCCCGCTCGACCGCGTCATGGTGGAGACCGACTCTCCCTTTCTCGCCCCGGTCCCCTATCGAGGCAGGGTCCAACGCAACGAGCCGGCGTATGTCAGAGAGACGGCCCGGTTCCTGGCAGGGCTGAAGCAACTCCCCCTGGAGGAATTGTGTACACAGACCACTCGGAATTTCACGGCCTGCTTTGGGTTTGAAATTCCGGGACATTGATGCTAATATACACGCCTTGGTCGCGGCCCCCATGTACGTGAGCAAACGGAACAAAATGGACGCAGTCGAAGCAAAAGCCATCAAGCGCACGCTCAAGAAACATCCGGAGCTGATGGAGCTGTACGGCGATATCAAGAGCGATCTGGGAGCAGTGGAGAAGACTCTGCAGCGCTTTGCAGACTCGCCCAACAAGATTATCTCAGAGATCAGCGAATACCTGTTCCAACGGTCCGGCAAGCGTATGCGCCCGGCCCTGCTCATGATCTGCTCGCGTGTCTTCGATTATCAGGGAGACGAACACATCCTCCTGTCGGCTCTGGTTGAAACCATCCACACAGCCAGCCTCATCCACGACGACATCATCGACAATTCGGAGATACGGCGAGGCCAGGACAGCGTACACAAACGCTGGGGGCCGAACATCACCGTCTTGATGGGAGATTATCTCTACATAAAGACCATCGCCCTTTCCCTGGAAACCAGCTCCCCCAAGTTCATCCGAATCCTGACCGACATCTCGACTCAGATGATCGAGGGCGAGCTTCACGAATACCACAGGAGCGGGAATCTGGATCTGGAGGAACCGGAGTATCTCGAAATCATCCGGAAGAAGACCGCTGCATTATTCTCCGCTGCCTGCCACATCGGAGCCCTCCTCGGAGGGGCCGATCCTGAACAGGAGCGGCTTTTTGCGGAGTACGGCACTACCATCGGCATGTCCTTCCAGATCATCGACGATCTGCTGGATTATGCCGGTGACCACAAGACCCTGGGCAAACCGATCCTATCGGACCTGAGCGAAGGCCGGATCACCCTGCCCATGATCTACACCCTGAACCAGGACGGCGGCGTGTTCCGGGACCGGCTGGTCAAGCTTTTCAGAGAGAAAGACGATAATCCGGACGCCAAGCGCGAGATTCTGGACATCGTCAAGTTCAACGGGGCCCTGGACTACACCTATCAACAGGCCGAGGTTTACGCCCGCAGGGCCCAGTCTCTGCTTTCGGGCCTGCCGCAATCCATGTATCGTGAGTCTCTGTACAACATCCCGGACTATGTCCTCTATCGCAACAGATAGGCCTACATCTCCAGTGCTGGAAATCGAAGTCAAGATCAGGATCGAAAACCCCGGTACCGCCCGGACAAAACTGAAAAAGGCCGGTGCCACCCTCCACAGAGACCGGCATCTCGAGGAAAACGTACTCTACGATCTCCAAGGCGAAATACTCTTCCGCAAGCAGAGCGCCCTGCGCCTCAGGACCAGCGGCAAGAGATCGTTCCTAACCTTCAAAGGGCCCACAAAGAAATCCCGCAAGTTCAAAGTCCGGGAAGAATTCGAGACAGAGGTGAGGGACCCCAAGCAGCTGTCAAAAATCCTGAGGTCCCTGGGATACCGAGAGGTCTTCCGCTATAAAAAACACCGCTCGGTCTTCCGTACAAAAAAGCTCTCGATCTGCCTGGACGAGACCGCGGCCGGCAACTACATCGAGTTGGAGGGCGACCGGAGCGACATTGTAAGGTTCGCCCGCGCCCTGGGATACTCCAAAGAAAATTTCATCAAGACGGACTATATCAGCATGTTGAAGGGACCGGTTCAAGAAGAGCCGGGGGGTGTGGGTTAGACCGGATTATTTCTTTTTGGTTTTCTTGGGGGAGGCGGATTTGGACTTCGCTTCCTTTTTTTTTACGGATTCCTTTACGGCTTCTCCCAC
>JBGUED010000096.1:0-7602 GCA_041821525.1 Candidatus Aminicenantaceae bacterium
CCAGTATTTGACCAACACGATGCCATGTTCGATCAACTGATCCTCGAAATCGTTGATCTCCGCGTAGGACCTCCGCCATTCATCTTCGACTGCGAAACCCTCAACCCGCTCGACTAGAACACGGCCGTACCAGGAGCGGTCGAAGAGCACGAAATGCCCGGCCTTGGGAAACCGCTTCCAGAACCTCCAGAGATAGTGATGCTGCTTCTCGATCTCGTTAGGGGCCGCGATCGAAACCACTTCATAACCCCGGGGATCCAGGCGCTGCACCAGGCGGCGGATGTTGCCCCCTTTTCCGGCGGCATCCCAACCCTGGTACACCATGACCACCGGTATGCGCTGGTGGTAGATCTCGTGTTCCAGTTCCCGCATCCGTTCCTGGAGCGGCCGCAGTTTCTGGTTGTATTCTTCCCGATCCAGCGAGGTGGAGAGGTCCACGTTGTCCAGGATGGATATGGGAGACGGCTTGACGTCCGGGGTTGAGGCATTCGGGGCCTTAACACCGGTCTGGTTCTGTTCCAGGCTGTTCACCTGCTGTGAAACCGCCTGCACAAAGGTCTGGAACACCTTGACCGTAGCATATCGGCGGTCATGGGATTCCACGATGGTCCAGGGTGCGGCCTCGGTGTGGGTTTTGGTCAGCATGTCTTCATAGGCCTTGATGTACTCCTCATACTGGTTGTGGTGTTTCCAGTCGTTTTTCGTTACTCTCCAGCGTGTGGCCCGGTTGTTCTCCAGGTCCTTGAATCGCTTCTTTTGGACCTTTTTATCGATGTGAAAAAAGAACTTGATGATCAGGTAGCCGTCACTGCTGAGCTGGCGCTCGAAGGAGATGATCTCGTCATAGGCCTTGGCCCAGACGCTCTTCTTCACCGTCTTGTTGATGCGGTCCTCCAGCACCCGTCCGCACCAGCTCCGGTCGAAGATCGTGATCCTCCCTCGAGGAGGAATCTTGGTCCAGAACCGCCAGAGAAAGGGGCGGAAGCGTTCCTCCTGATTGGGCGGCATGATCGGGTGGACATTGAATCCCCGGGAATCCAGAGAAAGGGCCATGTGGTTGATCATAGTGCCTTTGCCGGAGGCGTCCCAGCCTTCGAACAGAATGATGATCGGGATGCCCAGCCGCTGCGCGTCGCGCTGCAGCTGCCCGGCCTGGATCTCGAGCTGATCCATGGCCTCCTTGTACTCGGTCTTTGTCAGTTTCTTGCTGAGGTCCAGTTTTTCGAGCATGTCACTCTCCCCATTTCCGGATTTAATCCGGAAAGCCCCAAGAAGACTCGGAGTTTTTTCACTATATCCTATTCCCGGGGATTAAGAAAGAGTCCACTGATGCCTTACCGTGCTCAAGCGTCTTCTGCACAAGGTTGCAAAGTTGTAGTACATTTCTTACATTAGAAGGACGCGCTGCTTCAGCAGCCGTCGATCCAACTGGAAGGAGAGAACCTATGGTCGATTTCTTAATCCTGGGTGCGGATGCCGCCGGATTGTCTGCCGCCGTCCAGATCAAGCGCCGGCTGCCGGACTCTGAGGTCCGGGTCATCAGCAAGGGCCGGATCATCTCATACGGGGCCTGTGGGATTCCCTATGTGATCTCAGGAGACATCGCCTCGCCTCAGAAGCTTGTGCACAACACTCCGGAAAGTTTTGAGAAAACCCGGGGCATTCCTGTCCGCGTCCGGCATGAAGCCACGGGCATTGTTCCCAAAGAACACAGTGTGATGATTCGTGATCTGGACAGCGGTGAGTCTTACCGGGAAGCCTACGGCAAACTGCTGATCGGCACGGGAGCACAGCCCGTCCGGCTCCCCTTTATCGATTATGCCCTCGAGGGTGTGTTCAACCTGCATACCGTGGAAGACCTGGAGCATGTGCTCCTGTTCCTGGAAGAAAAAAAGCCGCGCCGGGCCGCTATCATCGGCGCCGGTAATGTCGGTTTGGAGCTGGCCGAGGCCCTGTGCCGCCGGGGGCTTCGGGTCCAGATGTTCGACAATATGCCGGAGCCCGCCTTCCTGTGGCCGCCCATGATCCGCAAGGCCGTGACCGCGAAGATCCGCGAAAAGGAGATCGAGTTCTTCGGAGGGACCGCGATCCGCTCGCTGGAGCGCCGGAGTGGACGGTTGGTGCTGACTGCAGAGGAGGGCGCCGCCTATGAAGCGGATGTGGTCTTCTCGGTGGTGGGAACGGCCCCGGCCACGGGATTCTGCCGGGACACCCTCAACACCAAAAAAAACGGGGCCATCTTCACGGACCGGCGCGGCCGGACCAGAGACCCGGATATCTATGCGGCGGGGGACTGCGCTTCGGTCTATCATCGCCTCCTGGACCGGAACGTCTATTTCCCATTGGGTTCGACCGCCAACAAGATGGGACGGATCGCGGGCATGAACATGTCCGGCGGGGACATCGAGTTTCCAGGGATTGTCGGCACTCAGATTCTCAAGTTTTTCGAGCTATCGTTGTCCAAGACCGGGCTCAGCCAGCCAGAGGCGGAAAAGGAGGGATTTCGGGTGCGCAGTTATTCCGCAGCCCGCCTAGACAAGGCCGACTATTACCCGGGTGCCCAACAGGCCAGGGTCGAGGTCGTATGCGAGGATGATTCTGGTGTGCTGCTGGGTGCGGCTGCTGTCAGCGAGACCAATGCCGCCCAGTTCATCGACGCTGCGGCCGTGGCTGTGTTTGCGGGCATGGACATTCAGGACCTGGGCTGGTTCGATTCCGCCTATGCCCCCCCCTTCGCGCCGGTGTGGAATGCGCTGATCTCGGCCGCCCTCAAGGCATCCAAGGCATGAGCATGGGCCTGTCCATTGACATCGAACTCTTGAGGAACTGGGCCCTGCACCGGCAGCGGCTGCTCCCAGACTCACGGGGGAGCGATGTACTCACGGTTGTAAACGACATCGTAGCGCTGCACGCCACTGACTCCCTGTCCCCCTATCTGTCCCTGCGGGAGCGCATGCCGGCCTTCAAAAGGCAGACGCTGGACGATCTCCTGGAAAAAGACAGGTGTCTGGGCAAGGTCCGTTTCGTGCGCAAGACCGTGCACGTGCTTCCCCGGCCCCACCTGCCGCTTGCCTTTGCCGCGCTCAAGAGCCTACTGATCCCGAGGGCCGAGGTGTGGCTGGCCCATCTGGACCTGTCGTCCCGGGAATATGCCCGTCTGAGCCGACGGATCGAGGCCATACTGGCTGAAGAGGGAAAGACCACTCAGGAGGTCAAGCGTGATCTGGAGCCGGGCCTTCCCGTATCACCGGTGCTCAACATGATGTGCGACGAGGGCCGCCTCGTGCGGGGGCTGCCCCGCAAAGGCTGGAAGAACAACCTCCATGTCTACCATCCCTGGTCGGCCTACTTCCCGGACATCGATCTCCACAGTGTGACAGAATCCGAGGCTCGGACCTGGGTGATCAGGCGCTATATCGAGGTCTTCGGGCCGGTAAGCAAGAAGGATATTGTCTGGTGGACGAGGTTTCCCAGCAAAGATATAAATGAGATTTTGCGAGAGCTCGCTCCGGGACTCAGCGAATGTGAGGTACGCGGCCTGGGGAGCGGTCTGCTGATCCCAATAGCACAAGGCGAGGAAATAACATCGCTTCCCCCCCTTGAGGGACCCGTGGTCAACCTCCTCCCGCTCCTGGATCCTCTTCTCATGGGATATAAGGAGAGAGGCCGCCTGCTGAATCCCGATTTTGAGCCGTTTGTCATCGATCAGACCGGGAACACCACTTCCGTGATCCTGGTGGATGGGGAGGTGAAGGGAGTCTGGGATTATAAGGTGATGAAGGACCCTGAGATCAAGCTCCACTGGTTCGAAAAGCCATCGGCCCTCATCCGACAGGAGACCGAAAACCTTGCGCAGGACCGGGGCCGGTTCCTCTCAGACGAGGAGGTGCGTATAGTAACCTGTACCCACATGAGCCCCTTCGCGGAAAGGACCGTGGGCGGATTCATGTCTCCCCTGAAGGACGAGCCCTAGAATGCAACTCCGGAAGCCGCACAGGTGTCTGCTCAGATCGCTCCCGATCCTCCTGTTTTTCTCTTGGTTTCTGATAGGCCCTCCGATCCCATCGGACCGCGCCCCGTGGCCAACGGCCTGTTCGTCGTCTATTCCGGCCCCTGGGACTGGTGATGAGGGATCGGGAGGGGGCAGCTTTGTCACTTGACACTGGAGTGGCGCCCTAATACATTAGAAGTGTTGCTGAGGTAGACTGTCAGAGGAGAGATGTATGAGTCGAATGTCTGTCGCAAGTCCTGGAATGGTTGTCCGGATCGCCCTCTTCTGTCTGTGCCTCGGTTTTGGCAGCTATGGATCGGGGCTGGCGCATGCCGCTCAGGAGACCGGTGCCGATGACCAGATCCTGATTGAGGCTGCTGCGCGGGACAAGGTCCTGCTTCTGGGCGTGGGCGACAGCCTGTCGCAGGGGACCATGGATGCGGCCAACAACAAGGCCAACACTCAGAAAGCCTTTATGAACCAGGTCTGGAGCAAGCTCCGCAAGGCCGGGCGGAAGGTCATTTTTGTGCAGCCTTTCCTCTCGGCCACGGGCAGCCGCCTGAATCCGAACAAAGTCCCCACTAACCTGGGCGTGGACGGCGAAGACATGTTCTCTCTGGTGGGCCTGGAATACGGCAAGCGGGTAGGATCGCCCACCAACGATCACGGCCCCCAATACTGGTGTGATAAGGCCGAACCTCATCTGCTTACGGGCATGCATGACAAGGTGCTTTATCCCATCAACCTGAGAGCCGGTGAGCCCGTGACCCAGTTGGATGCCCTGATCTGGCACCTCAACAACCGAGCTGCCGGTGTTCCCGCCATCGTCTGCTTCTGGGTGGGCAACAATGATTCGGGACTGGCTGCCCTGGGGCTGGGAGGGCGGAATCCGGAATTTCTCCCGATCCCCTATACCCAGATCAAATCCAAGCTCGACTACGGCCTGCAGTTCCTGCTCGACTACGGCTTGAACAATGGGGAGGTCTCATTCTCTCCCTTTTCTCCCGACAATGTCTCCCGCAACCTCACAGATGAGGTGGACTTCATCGCGCAGTATGACCACGTCATGCTGCGGTTGAACAGCGAGGCGGACCTGACGAACGCGGACATATTCCTCTGCACCTTTCCCTACTACTGTGATGTGGGTTACCTGTTCGACCGCGCAGATTTGGCTTACTATCTGAGCGGGGGCGGCTATCAGGTCCCGGAATTTGGGGGCCGCGTGTCGCTCCTGACGTTTTTCTGCATGTATGCCCTTCAGAAGACCGGAGAAACCCAGGCCATGGATCAGATCCTTCAGCAGGAACACGACCTCGTGCTGTCCCTGACCGATTCCCGGGAATACCAGACCATCAAGTCCCGCATCAATGCCTTCAACCGCATCACCAAAACACAGCCCGGCGTCCACTTCATCAAGACCGGGAAGAAGCTCAATAACCTCTTCAACAAGGGATTGAACGTGGACGGGACCAAATTGTTCCGGAGCTGGGGGAGGGGCGGATCCTTTTCCATCGATGGTGTGCATCCCGGACACACCGTGCATGCCCATATCGCCAATATCGTGCTTAAACGCATGAATCAAAAGCTGAGGATCAAGGCCCCCCTTCACGACCTGGGCCCCATCATGAAAAAAGATCCCTATGTGGACCACGACGGCGACGGTTGGGTTAAGGGGCCGGCGGGCGAAGGAATTGGACGCACGCGGATCCTGTATCTGCTCCGGGACGCGGATGGAGACACAGGGACGGACCCCGATGGCAAGGCGGAGATCGACTACCTGACCGCGGACGAGATATGGAAGCTGGTCTCGGATTCACTCCTGGAGGAGATAATCGACATCCCGGCTATACGGGCAGAAGCCGAGCGGATCGGCGTGTGGCCCATCAAGAAGGACTAGGCTCACACTCAGGTAGACAGTGGCCTACACATTCCGACACAGCCGACTCCTCGGAGGGATTTTTGTCTGTTTGAGCCTGTGGGTTTCGCTGGGAGCCCAGGAGACCCGCAAAATCCCCTGGCCGGATTCCTTCCGGGCGCGAGAGGGGGACGATCCAGCTTGGTCCCGGGCTGATTTCGATGATTCCGGCTGGCAGGTTGCTAAGTGGGGTAGTGCTCTGCCCAAGGAATGGATCGGTGTCCGCTGGATCCGTTTCGAACTGGATGTGGATCCCGCGCTCTGGGGCGAGCCCTTTTCCTTTTCCATAAGCCAATTTGGCGCGGTCGAGGTCTATATCAACGGAGAACCGGCCGTCCGCCATGGTCTCATCACCCCCGAAGGTCGAACAGCCGACATGCGAGTTATCAGCCGAAAAATACCGGCCCTGGTTATGTTCGAGGCCCCTCCGGCGTCACTCTCCGATCAGAGGACACAGGTCATCGCTATCCGCACCTCCAATGCATTCAAAAAAAATCCCCTGTTCGCCGGCTTTCCATACGATCTTGATTTTGACCTCTCCGGCTTTGAAACGACCTCTCACGCGTATACGCGGTCTGTACACCTCATCACATTTCACCAGGTCTTGTTGGGAGGATTGGGACTCACCTTCGCCCTCCTTCATTTCCTGCTTTTTCTCTTTTATCCCGAACCTCGGGCCAACTTGTACTTCGCTCTGCTGGCCGCGGCCGGATCCCTTATCTTCATCGCGGAATTTCAGCAGTTTCTCACTCAGGATCCGATAGGCTGGCTGATATTGCACCGCCTGAATCTGCTTGGGATCGTGCTGGCCTCGTTGGCCTCCATTCGCTTCGTATATTCGCTCCTGCCCTCGGAACGGAAAATGATGTCCCGGGGTTTCCTGATTGCGGCCGTGATCCTGGGTGCCCTGATCCTCTTCCGGCCCAACGTCTTCGAAGGATTTGTGCGCTTTTTCATGCTGATCGTGGGCCTGGAGATCACCCGTGTGTCCGTGGCCTCGCGTTTCAAGAAGGAAAAAGTGATCTTGGACGGGAGCTGGATCATAGGCCTGGGTGCCATTCCTTTGGTACTGTTCACCGGGTATGAGTCTCTGACACATCTGGCGGGCCTTCCCAGGCTGTTTCCCCATCACGTGTTTCCCATAGACCAGTACGCTTTCTTGATCCTGCTTCTGTCCATGTCCGTGTTCCTGGCCCGTAGTTTTGCCGGATCCAAAAAAGACCTCAAACAGCGCTCGGAGGAATTGGAGCGGTTGAACATCGAGCTGGAAGACCGCGTGGAACAGAGGACCAATGAGCTTGCCGAGGCGAATAAGTCTCTTGAGAGCCACAATGTCGAATTGGAGGCGTCCCGGAACGAGATCCAGACGGCGCACTCTGAGCTGAAGCGCGCACAGACCCGCTTGGTCCAGTCAGAAAAAATGGCGTCTCTAGGTAGCCTGGTGGCCGGCGTAGCGCATGAGATCAACAATCCTGTCGGCGCGATCAAGAGCGCCGCAGATGTCTCCGGCCGAGCTCTCGAGAAGTTAGCCCGGGAGCTCGAGCATGCTGAAGATTTTGGGCCCGGCTCCCCGATGCAGAAGTTCCTTGGTATTCTCGAGGATAACAGCCATGTCGTGATCACCGCCAGTGAGCGCGTTACTGAGATCATCCGCAGCCTGAAGACCTTTGCCCGCCTGGATGAAGCCGAGCTGCAG
>JBGUED010000097.1:0-7542 GCA_041821525.1 Candidatus Aminicenantaceae bacterium
GGATTCATCGGGTCCTGCACCAACGGCCGGTTCGAGGACCTGCAGGCCGCCGGACGCATCCTCAAGGGCTGCAGGATCAGAGACGGCGTCACCCTCAAGGTGGTCCCGGCCACACGCCGTGTCTACAGCGAGATGTTGGAGTCGGGGCTGCTGCAGGACCTGTTCGCGGCCGGTGCTGTGGTTAGCAATCCCGGCTGCGGGGGATGTGCCGAGGGCCACATCGGCCTCACCGGGCGCAACGAGGTGCAGATCAGCACGGGCAACCGCAATTTTGAGGGCAAACAGGGCAAGGGCCGCACCTACTTGGCCGGACCCGAGGTCGTGGCAGTGTCCTGTCTGACCGGCCGCATCACGTCTCCAGAGGATTTCCCATGAGCAGGCAGGCGGTTCTTGAGGGAAGGATCTGGGTCCTGACCGACAGGGACGGACGGCTTATCGAGGACATCGACACAGACCAGATCTTCCATAACGCTCATCTCCATATCACCGAGATGGCCGAGATGGGCCCCTACGCGTTGGGTAACCTGGAAGGCTGGAAGCAGTTTGCAGGCGAAGCCCGAGAGGGGGACCTCATCTTCGCCGGCAGGAATTTCGGGGCGGGTTCGTCCCGCCAGCAGGCCGTGGACTGCTTTATTGCCCTGGGTAGCCGCCTCATCGCTGCCCCCTCTTTTGGAGCCATATATTTCCGGAACGCCGTCAACTCCGGCCTGCCTGTCCTGGGCGGCCTAAACCTGGCAGGCCTGGTTGAGGAGGGCGCGCTGCAGACGGGAGATTCGGTCCGCATCGATCTGCTCTCGGGTGAGGGGCACAGCCTGACTCAGGGGTCGGATTTCACGCTCAGCCCCATGAGCGGGGTCCAGCATGACATCTGGCTGGCCGGAGACCTGTTCGCCTACGCGCGGGAGGGGGCAGGGGGATAGGTCATGCTCATCCTGGCCGTGGACACCAACTCTCCTGCCGGTTCGGTGGCGATCCTGCGGGACAGGAGGCTGCTGGCCGAGGTCAACCTGGATTCTCCCCAGACACATTCGGAACGGCTGCTCCCGGCCATAGATCTTCTGCTGAACGCCCTGGGGATCGGCCTACTGGATATCGATGGATTTGCTCTGGCCGTGGGGCCCGGTTCGTTCACGGGGATCCGCATTGGCATGAGCACGGTCAAATCCTTGGCATTCCCGTCCCGCAGGCCCATCGCAGCTGTCTCCAACCTGGAGGCTCTGGCCCTGAAGATCAAGCAGCCCCAGGCGCGGCTCCTCTGTCCGCTCATGGACGCCAAAAAGAACGAGGTGTACTCCGCTCTCTTCGAGGCGCAGGCCGGAGGCTTGCAGGAGATCATTCCCCAGGGGGTCTATACACCCGACGGCCTGTTTTCAGGTTTTCCCGCCCACCGGATCATTACCTTCATCGGGAGCGGTGTGCCCGTGTGCCGGGACAGACTTTCAGATTACTTCAAGGACAGAGCCCGTCTCTCCCGGCGTTCGCTGCATGTCGGCTACGAGGTCGGCCTCCTCGGATACGAACGGCTGAAGTCCGGTCAAGGCCTGGACAGCTTCCAGGTCGAACCGCTGTATTTCCGGAGATCGCAGGCGGAGGAAAAACATCGGTAAGGTCGCCCTGCCCCCCCCCACGTTCTACCTGCGGCGGATGCAGGAGCGTGATCTCCCTTTCATTATGGAGATCGAGAGACTCTCCTTCCCCACCCCCTGGAGAGAGTCTTCGTTCCAGGGGGAGATCGAGAACCTGCACATCTCCTATCCCAACGTCATCGTGCAGAGGCCTTACGAGAGGATCATCGGATACATCATCTTCTGGCATGAAGCCGACAAGGCCCGGGTCAGTAACTTCGCACTCCATCCGGATTTCCGAGGTCTCGGGGTGGGAGAGTCTGTGATGGAGGAGACCCTGAATATCATCCGGACCATGGGGGCCTTGCACGTGGTGCTGGAAGTGCGGCCGTCCAACACCCCTGCCATCAGCCTGTATCAGAAATTCGGGTTCACACCCTTAGGGATGCGGCCGGGGTATTACCAGAATCCCCCTGAAGACGCCATGGTGATGATCCGGTACTTCGGCCCCACCCCGGAGGATTGATACCCGGATCCTTCCCCCGCTCTTCGCCTCAGTATTCGACCCGTATGAGACAGAGCCCCTTGGCCGGGGCTGTGGGGGTTTCCCGCGATCTCCCTTTTTGCTCGAAAAGCTCATCGAGGTCCCCGGGTTCTACCTGTCCTTTCCCGACCTCAAGCAGGGTGCCGACCATGGTCCGGACCATGTACTGGAGGAAGCCGTTGGCCTCCACGGTGTAGGCGATCTCCGCTCCGGAAGCCCGGATCTCCGAACGAGTGACCTTTCGTACGGGATGCCGCAGCCGGTTGGAGGAGAAGGTAGTGAAGTCCGTCTCCCGGATGAAGAGCCGTGCCGCGGCTTCCATCTTCCTCACATCCAGGGGGCCAGGCCAGTGAAGGGCAAAGCGTACGTCAAAGGGGCTGATAAGCCGTGCGTTAACGATCCGGTAGCGGTAGACTTTGGAGCGGGCCGACTTGCGGGCATGGAACGCGTCGTTCACTCGTTCGAGCGACAGAACGCGGATGTCACCGGGAAGCTGGCCGTTCAGGGCCTGAAGCAGCTCCGCGTCGTCCAGATCGAGTTCGGCCTGGAAGCTGGCGGTCTGACCCAGGGCATGCACTCCCGCATCGGTCCGCCCGGCTCCCATGACCGGGATCCGGTGTGAGCGGAAGCGGTAAAGTGCGTCTTCCAGAGTTCCCTGGATGGTTTTCTTCCGGGGCTGAATCTGCCAACCGTGATAGTCTGTTCCGTCGTAGCTCAGGACGATCTTGTAGGTCTGACTCATCTTAACCGGCTCGCAGACAGGAGTTTCACTTAAGCATTTCAGCTGAGCAGAGGAAAGAATTCCTTGAGGGCCAGTTCCACCGCCTGTTCAGGGGACTGAACTTGGACGACACCCTCGATCTCCCAGGTCTCGAGCCCCACCACTGTCTTCTTTTGAACCCGGGCATAGGCGATCTCGGAGAGGGTGCCGAAGGAACCGTCCACGGCAATGAGGACGTCCGAGTTCATGACCACCAGGTTGTTGCGGGAATACCCCATACCTGTAGCCACGGCGATGTCGATGTGGGGATTGCCCTCCTTGGGAGTGTCGCCCGGCAGGATCCCCACCGTCAGGCCACCGGCCTGCCTGGCGCCGCGGGCCGCCGCTTCCATAACTCCTCCCAGCCCCCCGCACACCAGGATGGCGCCCTTTTCAGCGATGAGACGGCCGACCTCGTGGGCGATCGCCCGGAATCGGGCTTCCGGGGCCGCTCCGCCGATGACACCGACCCGGATCCTGTTTTTAAAGTCCATGGCTTCTCCTCATCATTCAATGACGATGTCATGGGGATATTATACAAGACGCCCGCAAAGTGCAATCTGTGTCACAGGATTGAACCGCTACCTCAAATAGACTACAATGCCCAATTGAGGTTGAGAGGATGGCCGGCATGCGAATACTGACAGGATTCCTGGTTTGTGTTCTGTTCCTGGCCGGCTGCAGCGAGAGGGAACCGGAACAGGGAGATCTCGTTCGTTTCATTGACGTCCTGGAGGAAAGCCAGATTATCCGGTCCCCACTGCAAAGCATGGTCGCGCCGGTCGAAGGGGCCGACCCTCGCTATCCCGCGCAGTCAACCATACTGGAAGAGGCCGGCATCTTGGCCAACCCACTGGGCCTCAAACGCAGGCTTCAGCTGGGCGGCACCGAGCGAAAGATACTCTTTGCCCCTCCAGACTCCGAGTACGAATTCGTGGTGGACCTTACGGCGGCGTCCGAGCTCGAATTTGCGGTGGGGATCGTGGGGGACGCCCCTCAAGGTGGCCCGGCTGAGGCCGGCGAGGAGACCGGTGCCGGCGTCGACTTCCGTGTGGAGCTGGAGGCCCAGGGCCGGAAGAGAACCCTGTTCCAGAAGTTTGTGGCAGCACCCAGAGCATCCGCTGCCTCGGGGATCGCCTTCACGCGGCACCGGATAGAGCTCCCCTACGATATCCAGGCGGCCCGTCTGTCCTTTGTCACCCGGGGAGAAGGGCCTGCTCTTGCGTTCTGGGCCAATCCTGTCCTTTTCCGCATGGACCCATCCGGTATCAATGTCATCCTGATCTCCGTGGATACGCTCCGGGCTGACCATCTGGGTTGTTACGGATACACACGGGACACCAGCCCCAACATCGATGCCCTGGCGGAGGACGGGATCCGGTTCGCCAACGCCTACGCCTCCTCTTCCTGGACCCTCCCTTCGCATGTGTCGCTCATGACCTCCCTGCATGGGGTACACCACCAGGTCTACCGCGACGACGAGAGGATGGATCCGGAACTGGTCACCCTGGCCGAGATGTTCCACGGCGGCGGATTCACCTGTGCCGCATTTACCGGGGGCGGTTTTGTGAGCCCCGCCTACGGATTTGCCAAGGGCTTCGACACCTACGATGTGGGCGCGGGCGGTGTTTTTCATCAGGACTCGGCTGACCGCGTCTTCCGGTCCGTGTCCGAGTGGATCGACCGCCATGTGGACCGCAGGTTTTTCCTGTTCCTGCACACCTACCAGCCCCACAGTCCCTATGCCTGCCCTCTCCCGTACAAGGTCATGTATCTCAATGACGACTCCCTGTTCGGTCATGCCGACCTCTTCCAGCATCTGGGAGGGAAGGAGAATCTTTACAGGCCTCTGCCCGAGGCGGAGCGGCGCAATCTCATCGACCTGTATGACGGCGAGATCCGGTACGTGGACGACCGGCTCATCGCGCCTCTGGTCTCTCAGTTGAAGACCCTGGGATTGTACGACCGGACCCTGATCGTGTTTCTCAGCGATCATGGGGAAGAATTCTTCGACCATGGGGCGTGGGGGCACGGGCAGAGCCTGTATGATGAGCTGCTGAAGGTGCCCCTGGTCTTGAAGCTTCCGGGATCCGAGTACGCAGGGACGGCCCCGGGGTCGATTGTGTCGCTGGTGGATATCCTGCCTACGCTGATTGATGTGATGGGCTGGGAGCCCCTCTCCGGCCACGCTTGGGACGGGGAGAGCCTGATCCCGGTTATCGAGGGGAAAGAAACGGAGGACAGGAGGTTTCTGGCTGATATCGGCGGCAATGTCCTGCGGTCCCACGTCCCCCGGAAGATCGCCACTAACCGGGGCAGGATCAAGATGATCTTCAACGAGGGCTACTCGCCCGAGGATCTGGAGTTCTTTGGTTTCGAGCCGCCGCCAAGCGGGCCGGCCGAACTTTTCGATTTGGCCGCCGATCCCGCAGAGCGCAGCAGCATCGCCGACCGGAAGCCGAGCCTGGCCAACGATATCCTGCGCTGGATCAATGAGTTTTATGCCGGTGCCCGCAAGGCCCAGACCCGCAAGGCCCGGATCGACCAGAGCGTGCGCGACCAGCTCAAGGCCCTGGGCTATATCCGGTGAGGGAGGGAAGGATGCTAAAATTTCTGGAGATCAAGAGCTTGAGCCCCAAGGAGCAGGAACAGATCGAGAAGGAGATCGACGAAGCCGTTGCCCGGCGGATCGAGGAGGGACTGCTCACACAGCGGGAGATCCGGGAGATCGTTGAGATGAAACTCCGCTCGCTGCTTGATATACAGGATGTGCAGAGCGTCTATGAGAACCACCTGTTCAGAGATAAAAAGTAACGGGCGAAGGGAGAGAACCATGGCCGATGACGAAAAAAAAGAACCGAACAGCGGGCCCCCCGCCATCCGCATCGATTATGACAATCCCGATGTGGGGGACATCATGCGCCAGATCCAGGAAGGAGCCCTGTCTCCCACTCCCGAGGACGAGCTGCAGGAGCCAGAAGAGGAGGCCTCTGCCCCTCCCACTCCCGACCAGTCCGCCCCGGTCTATGAGCCGCTCCTCCTGTCTGGTCCCCAGAGGCTGCTGCTGAAGCTCACGCGCCCCTTTGCACCGCTCATCAAGCTCTTGATCTTGCCGGTCCATCACGAACTCCGGGAAACCGTGCACCGCCTTGACTATACCAACCGCAGGCTGGATTATCTCTTCCACCGGATGGAGCAGGAGATGGGCAGCCTGGGCCGGGAGCTCAGCCGAACCGGGGAGGCGATCAACCGGAAGGCTGATGACGCGCACCAGCGCTTGGACAAGGCCTTCCATAACCTGGGCCGGACCATGGAATACACCAAACTCCTGCACAGCCTTTCCCACAACCTGGTGGTGGAGCTCAGCAAGCAGAAGATCGAGGAGGAGGACATCAAGGTCAAAGCCCGGATCCTGGAAAAGGATTTTGAGTTCCTGCGCAGCAAGGAGAAGGCTCTCGAGCAGCGGATCATTAAATGAAAATCGCGTTTGTCGTCCAGCGCTACGGCATGGACATCAACGGCGGGGCGGAGCTGCACTGCCGGTGGGTGGCCGAACACATGCAGAAGCACTGGGAAACCCATGTCCTGACGACTAAGGCCCGCGATTACATCACCTGGAAGGACCACTATCCCTCGGCACAGGAGGAGGTCAATGGCGTTCAGGTGCTGCGCTTCCCTGTGGCCCGGACCCGCGATCCGGAGCGCTTTGGAAAGCTCCAAAGGCGCATCCTGGACAGCGAACATTCCTCCCGGGACGAACTGGAGTGGTTAAAGGAGGAGGGGCCCTATTCCCCGGACCTGATCGAATACATACGCACGCATGAGGGGGCGTACGACTACTTCGTGTTCTTCAGTTACCGGTACTATCACTCGTACTGGGGCATCCGGGCCGTTCCCCATAAGAGCATCCTGGTCCCGACCGCCGAACGCGATGCGGTCATCCACCTCCACCTGTTCAAGGAGCTGTTCCGGGCACCGCGCGCTTTTGTCTACAACTCGGTGGAGGAACGCGACATGATCCGGGCCCTGTCCGGGAACGGCCACATTCCCGGCGACGTGGTCGGCGTAGGCACGGAGCTCCCGGAGGCATATTCCGAGGCCGAGTTCCGCAGCGCCTACGGTCTGGAAGGAGACTACCTGATCTACATCGGCCGCATTGATGAGAACAAGGGGTGTCCCGAACTCTTCGACTTTTTCCTCCGCTTCAAGCGGGAAACCGGATCCGGCGTCCGGCTGGTGCTGATGGGGAGCAGCGTCATTAAGATTCCCGCGCATCCGGATATCCTCTATCTGGGATTCCTGCCCGACCAGGACAAATTTGCCGCGCTGCAGGGTGCTCTCGTGCTGTGCATGCCTTCGTTCTACGAGAGCCTCTCCATGGTGACCTTGGAAGCCTGGGCCATGGAAAAGCCCGTGCTGGCCAACGCCCGCTGTGATGTGCTGCGAGGCCAGGCCCTGCGCAGCCGGGCGGGACTCTACTACGCAAACTATGAAGAGTTCCGAGATGCACTGCGGCTGCTGCTGGCCGATGGGAGGCTCAGACAGTCCATGGGAACACACGGGCGCCGCTATTTCTCGGACCATTACACCTGGGATGCCATTGAGGGTAAATACCTGGACCTGGTCCGGAGGGTGTCGGAGGCGTAGGCGTGGAAGTCCATCAGTTCGCTACC
>JBGUED010000098.1:0-7467 GCA_041821525.1 Candidatus Aminicenantaceae bacterium
AAGAGAAGATAGAAAGCCGGCTGCTCGCGTTCGAAGATGTCCGAGACCAGATCCAGGAAAAAATCTTTGCAGAGCGCACTCAGGTCTTGAGGGTGAAATATCTTGAAAAACTGAAGGCAGTCAGCTTTATCAAGATCCTGATCTCAGATCCCCTCGAACGCATAGAACGCCGTCCATGAACAACGGTCGTTTTTTCGCGATCAGAGGATACACACCGCGGCGGCCACGGCCGTGGTCCAGCGCCCGGCCTCCCCTTGACCGGTCTGGGTGATGTTCTGGGTCGTCACCACCAGAGAATCCGAGATCCGGTACTCGCTCTTCTCTTCATCCCAGATCTCGCTCAGGTCGAAATCCTGCCCCACGATCGTGGCCAGCATGAATGCGGCCAGGTCCTCCGCGTGCTGCCCCGCATCATGTTCGTTCAGCCCAAAGCAGTGGTGTTCGGCGAGATACCCGTAGTGGTCGGGAGTGTTGGGCTTGGCCACTCCGATGGACGATGCGATCCAACGGTGCGCCTCATCCGTGGCATGGTCGCTCATCACCAGGTGCAGGATCTGCCCGTGTTTCAGATGGGTCAGCCCTTCCTCTCGGGAGATCAACCGGCAGTGCGGGGGAAAGATGCTCGAAATCTTGACCAGGTTGAAGGGAGAGATTTCCGCCTCCCGAAGTGCCAGTTCGAAGCTCGCCAGCTTCTCCTTGTGGCGCCCAAGGCCTCGGGTTAGGAATATCCGGGAGGGGACCATGCTGTTCACGGCATCACTTCTTGATGGTTTCCTGGGGCTTGGGCTCCATGCCCACAGGCTCGGGCTCGGTGAAGTTGATCCTGCGGGATATCTTGTACTGTCCCACTTGGACGAACTGTGACCCCTTGGATTTGAAGAAAATCTTAACCTCGGCCGTTCTCCAGGCTGGATTACTGTTGAAATGGGCCAGGTTCTGACCCTCCATTCCTTGAAAGCTCTGGAGCGATATGATTTCACCGGTCTCGCCCGGGTTGACTGCGTCGCCGGCGATGCCGGCCACGAAATTGTCGCCGAGGTTCTTGTTCTCATCCTCCAGTTTGAAGATCGCGTTGCAGTAGACATACTTGAGAGGCGTATCCCCCACGTTTTTAATCCTGAAGGAGATGGCGGGCACCAGGATGAGCTTGGGCGGCCAGGGCTGGTAGTATTTCTTCTCCCAACGGGTGTCGATATCCACCAGTTCCACCGAGGCCTTCAGCTCTTCCTCGGTCATGCCTTGGGAACAGCCGGGCAGCCAGAACAGGGATGCGGCCAGGAGCATTAGCAGCCACCCGGCCATGAAACCTTTGGGGATGATTTTCATCGCAGCCTCCTCGGTCAGCCGTAGGGATACTCTCAATATAAAGTATACACGGATTTATAGCAAATCTTCCCCGGCTGGGCAGTAGAATCCCAGCCATTCAATACAAATTGCATGCATTGATGCTTTAGGATCTGGGGATTTCCGAAGGTCGCTTATCGCACGACTTCGGAGGCGAAGACGGTCTGCAGCCCGTAACGCTCTACCAGGTGCAGGTTTTCCCGTAGCACCTTCAGCGTTTCGGGAGAGGGATGGCAGATGCCTACGGCATAGCCGTTCTGCTGGGCGTGGCGGAACAGGCGGATCAGTTGGGAGCGGATGAAGCCCTCCTCGATCTCGCTGTCCAGGAAGACGTTGCGGACGGCGCTGGGGATCTCCATCCGCTGCGCCACATCAAAGGCCACGGATTCTGCAGTGGTTCGGCTGTCGATGAAATAGAGGCCGCGGTTTTTGAGCTGCTCCAGCACGATCTGAATGAGTTTGGAGTCAGATGTGATCTTGGATCCCATGTGAGTATTCACGCCGTCGATGTAGGGAACCTGACCCAGGCTTTCCTCTACGGTGCGGATGATCTCCTCTGTAGTCATGCCGGAGTGGATGATCCCTTCGGTGTGGTTGTTGTCGTAGGAATTGTACAGAGATTCCAGGGGGAGGTGAAGGATGACTTCCAGGTTGTTCTGACGGGCGATACTGGCTGTCTCGTGTGCCAGACTGCTGTAGGGCAGGATGGCGACTGTGATGGCCTGTCCGAGCCGCGTGACCGCTTCGATGGCATCCAGGCTGTTGCCCATATCGTCAATGATGATGGCCACTCTATTCAGGGTCTGTTGAGGCTGCTCCGGACGGGGGCCCGACTCCACCTGCTCCGGTCCGGTCCGGCAGGAGACCAGCAAGGAGAGCAGCTGCTTGTTCCGGTCCTGGATCTGCCAGAGGTAGTAAGTCTTGTTCTCCTCCGGCTCGCGCTGACTCTTGGTCGCCTTGGCTCTGACGCGGGGCAGCTCCCGGTCCAGACGGGTTTCCAGTTCCCGGTATTGTTCCGGGGTCACCTCCAGCATCATGTGATGGATGCCTTCGCTGTCCCGGTATTGGCTCACTTTGTCCGGAGAAACTCCCATAGCCTGCGCCTGGGCCAGGACCAGCTCGCCGGGCGTCTGGTCTGTCCAAGCTACCGGGGATTCGGGGGTGCGGGCCCTGAACAGCCAGGCCGCCCCGTTCCGTAGGGAGCGGAGGTAGTCCAGCCCCAGGACACATGTCAGTGCCAGGATGGAAAAGGCGATGGTGAGGGAACGGATGCGGCTCGTGTGCATGGATTAACGAGAATCGATCAGTTTGCGGGTCTGCTCCAGGTAGGCGGTGTAGCCCTGTTCATCCGTCTCGAGCTTTATATCGGGGGAGATCCCTTTCTCCCAGAGTTCACCACCGCCAGCCGGACGGAACACCCCTGAGGTCAACACCAGGCCGGTTCCGTCATCCAGGGGGAAAAAACGCCCCCGAGCCACCAGCCCCAGTGTCTGGTGGCCGATGATCCGCGCATTCCTGTTCCGGTTGAGCACGATGGCGGCCAACTCTGCCGGGCCCATGGTCCCCTGGTTGGTCCAGATCACGAGGGGCAGGTCCGGGAGCTCGGACTCTTCTGAGCACGAGAGGGACTCCCTCAGGCCCCCCCTCTTCTCCAGGTCGCCGATCCTGTCCTTCTGCAGGAAAAGATTGGTGAACGCGAGGGCCTCTTCCAGTGTGCCGTCATGGCAGTTGCGCAGGTCCAGGACCAGGGTTCGGCTGGTCTGTTTGAGTCGGGGGATCAGCTCTGCCTTCAGCCGGTCGACCAGCGGAGCATGGAACAGATGGACCCGCAGCACGCCTCCGAGTGACGGCTCCTCGGAGTATGTGAAGGGCCCATCATTGAGTTGCGAGCGAGCGATCTCCAGGGTTATATTTTTGTTGTCCTGTGTCGTCTTGATCGAGACCGGATCCGCGACCGGGGCCTTCTGGTAGAGATTGGCCTCCAGCATGCTGAATCCCAGGGTGGAAATGCCGTCCAGGGCATAGATCGGACTCCCCAGCTCGAGCCCGCTGTCGGCAGCGGGGCTGTTCTCCATGATGCCGATCACCATGGGGAACGTGCCGTAGCGCTTGTACAGGATGAGCCCTGTTTCGTATTGGCCGGTCCGGCCGCGTTCCTGATACCTCTGTACCCCGGTCTCATCCAGATAGCTGGAGAGCACGTCAAGAGAACCCACAAGCCCTTTGAAAGCGCCGGACATGGTCTTGTTCGGATCAGGCTCTTCTACATAGTCCTGTTGGACCAGGCGCATGACGAGCTCCAGCAGGCGGATGGATTCACTGGGCTGGGATTGGGGGGCGGCGCCGGGGAGAAAGTCTTTTTCCAGGAAAAAGAACAGGCTGGCGGCCACGATCAGAGGGAGGATGATCCAGCGAAGGTTCTTTTTTGCCATGTTTTGATCCTGACCGATTGTATCATCTTCTTCTTAGCCATTGCAAGGGATCGAGGGCCTCTGCCGCACGCCGGATCTCGAAATAGAGCGTGGTTCCCTGCAGCGAGCCGATATCTCCCACTCTGGCTATGGGATCGCCCTCCTGCACGGCCTGGCCCTGTTTGGCGTAGAATTCCGAGCAGTGTGCATAGACGGTGTAGAAGTCCATGCCGTGATCGATGATGATGAGGAATCCGTAGCCGTTGTGGTAGTCCGCGTAGCGGACGATCCCCTGGTGAACGGCCTTCACCAGCATGCTGTTCTGAGGGGCGATCTCGATCCCGTTGTTCTGCGTGGTGGTGTTGTATTTGGGATGACGCACCACACCGAAGCGGGTCACCACTCGGCGGGGCGTCACGGGCCATGGCAGGCGCCCCTTGCGTTCGTCCAGGGGTGTGAGTGGAAAAGGCAGGTCGATTTTGTCATCCAGGAACTGCTTGATCAGGTCCTGCAGCTGCTGGGCTCGCTCGATTTTTTCTGCGACCGCCTGTTCATGAGTCTTGATATCTTGATCGATCTCGGTGATGAGCGCCCGGCTTCTCTTCTCCTGCGTTTCCAGCTCTCCTTGCTTTTCGCGGGCTTTCTGGAGCAGTTGGCCGGATTCGATTCTCTTGCTCTCCAGCCGTTCCCGCGCCGTATTGATCTCCTCCAACCGGGTTAGGTAGTCGTTAATGATCTGTTCCTGTTCTTCAGCCAGGAGCACCAGGTTCCTGTTCTCGGAGAGCAGGGTGCCGATGCTGTCGGCCTGGAGCATAAGCTCAAAATAGTTGTAGCGGCCGAACTTGTAGAGGGTCACGAGGATCCGCTCGATGGCCTCCCGTTCCTTTTCCAGGGAGGCTTCCATCCGGGGAATCTCGGCTTTGAGGCCCTCGATCTCCCGCTGAGTCCTCTCCCTCTGAGTATCGTACATGTCGATCTGATTCAGGATTAGCTTCTTTTCCAGCCCCAGGCGCCCCAGGCGGGCCAGCACCGAGGATTCCCTTTTCTTTTCTCGCTGGATGGCGGCCTGCAGGGTTTCGATCTCGGTAGCCAACGTGATCAGGCGCGTCTCATATTCCGACACGTCTGTTTGCGATCCCTGCTGGGGATGCCTGCTCAGGGAAGCCAGTTGAAGCCCGAGGGCCAGACAAAGGAGCACGAAGAGTGTGAAGGGTCTGTTCTTCCGGGCCGTCATCCGTTTTTCTGATTGTAGCATTTTCCCTGCTGGCGAAACACCTATCCCGGCTTTTTCCGCGTGATGTAGACGACGGCACCGATGAGGCCGACCGCCAGCGTGAAGGCCGTATCGGCAATGAGGGAGAAGGCGACGGCAGCCGAGGCCGGGATGGCGTAATAACCCAGAATCTGGATGTAGAGCCCTTCCCGAACGCCGAGCCCGCCGATGGTGATGGGGATGGTCAGGACCAGCAGGACGACCGGGATGAATATGAAGTAATCCAGTAGGGGCACCTCTAGGTGAAATCCCTTCCCGGCCAGGTAATAATGCACGATCACGTTGATCTGGAGCAGCAGCGCCCAGAACAGTGCCCGGAGGACGGCCCCTTTTTGGCCCCTGTACACCAGCACAACCTCGCGGAACTCCAGGGTCTTGTGTTTGAGTTTTTTCCAGAAGCCGGACTCCGGCAGGCGCCGCATCAGCTTCTCGCTGACCGGTGTCAGGAACGCGAAGAGAGCCCCCAGGCCCCCGAGTGCCAGAGCCATGGCCAGCCAGATCACGGGGAACTCGCGGGCCATATCCAGCCTGATGAGCGAGGCTGTCAGCGCCAGCAGCAGCAGGATGAGGACCCCGGTCAGCCGCTCCACCAGAACCACGGCCGAGGACCTCAGCAGGGTCCGGGAGTAGAGGGAGCCGTCCCAGATGCGGACGATGTCGCCTCCGAAGCGTGAGGGGAGAAAATTGTTGAAAAAGGTCCCTACCAGGTAGGATTTCACCAGGTATATCAGGGGAACACTGTCCCCCTGGGCCTGGATGAGGATGCGCCAGCGCACGGCGCTGATCCAGACGCCCAGGGCATGGAGGGAGAACGAGGCCAGGATCCAGTACAAGTTCACGTCACGAAGTTCCCGCAGGATATCCGGGACAGAGGTTTTCTTGAGAATGATATAGGCCAGGAGAGCGAGGCTGACCGTCAGCTTGATCAGGAAGGCAGGGATGTCTTTCCTGTGTGTTCTATCTTTCATGGACATGTCTGTGTCCGGTATTGACCCCGCCTCAACCTGTCAGGACCCGCATGAAGATCAGGATCAGGATAACGGCCAGCGGGGCCAGGAACCTGACGTTGAAGACCCACAACGGCCTCAGCCGGAAGGTCTTGCATCCCAGGGAGATCTCATTCAGGGCATTACGGATCTTCCAGGCATAGGCCAGGAACAGGCAGATGAAGAGTCCGCCCACTGCCAGGAGGATGTTTCCGAAGATCAGATCCATCTTCCTCATGTAGTTGAATTGGGTCAGGAATGACACGCCGCCGGCGGACAGGGCGGAGGGGACTCCCAAGGCAAAGGACATGAGGCCGATGGCCAGGGATGCTTTGCGCCGGCTCCAGCGCCTCTCATCCACCAGGTAGGCTGTGGGCACCTCCAGCATGGATATGGTGGAGGTCAGGGCGGCGATAAGCAGCAGGGCGAAGAAGAGGATGCCGAAGATGTACCCTCCGGGCATCTTGGAGATGATGATGGGAAAGACCTGGAACATGAGCCCTGTGTCGACTACGAACTCCTGCTTGAACTGTTCGGGTGTCAGCTGCAGTGTGTCGAAGAGGGTGGGGAAGATAATGATTCCGGCCAGGATGGCAACCAGGACGGTGGAGAAACACACCCAGCCTGCCGATGAGACCAGGTTTTCGCGCTTGGGGATGTAGCTGCCGTAGGTCATCATGGTGCCCATTCCCAGGCTCAGGGAGAAAAAGGCCTGACCAACGGCAAAGAAGAGGATCCTGGGACTGAAATCCGAAAAAACGGGTTTGAGATAGAACAGGAGTCCGTTCTTAGCACCCGGCAAAGTCAGAGCGCGGACGGCCAGTATAATAATGAGGACGAAGAGCACCGGCATCAGGATCTTGGACCAGCGCTCGATACCGCTCTTGACGCCCTTGGAGATGACATAGGTTGTCAGGGCGATGATGGCAGCCAGGCAGATCAGCACCTGGAGTGGATTGGCTGCGAACTGCGCGAAGAGGGCGGCGGAATCATCCCATGAGATCTGACTGGGGAACGCCCCTATGAGGGTCTTGTAGAAGTAGCCGGCTGCCCAGCCGGCTATAACCGAATAGTAGGAGAGAATGAACACGCCGCTGATGACGCCCATGTATCCCACCAGCACCCAGGGTGTGCCGGGCTTGATTTGCTTGAAGGCGGGAACCGGGCTCTTTTGGGCGTGCCGGCCGATGGTCAGTTCCGCCAGCATGACCGTGAACCCGATGAAAAAAACCGCGACGAGGTAGGTGAAGACAAAGGCCGCGCCTCCATTCAGCCCCACGAACAGGGGGAAACGCCAGATGCTGCCCAGGCCGATGGCCGATCCGGAGGCGGCGAATATAAATGCGACCTTGGAACCCCAATTTCCTCTCTGGTTTGATTGATCGTTGGGCATCCTGCGCTCCTCTCGATGCGTATGCGTCCGCTCTGTGTTTTGGTTCCACCCTTTGTAACA
>JBGUED010000099.1:0-7450 GCA_041821525.1 Candidatus Aminicenantaceae bacterium
CATGATGCAGCTGGACTACTTCGTCCCCTATCCGGCCCCCAAGGGGAAGATGCAGGAGGCGGTCGACCTCACGACTCTCTGGGGCCGGAGATCGCGGGAGCACTTCCTCGACCGCAAGACCGAACAGCAGCTCTGGGGGATCTGTCAGGGCGGCATCCACTGGGACCTCAGGGAGCAGAGCATCACTGAGCTGATGGAGGTGGGATTCGACGGATATGCTCTGGGAGGATTGGGGATCGGCGAGCCCAAATCCCAGTTCATGGAGGTCGTCGGCCTCTCCTGCGAGCTCCTGCCCGCGGATAGGCCGCGCTACCTCATGGGGATCGGATATATAAAGGATATCCTGGAGGCGGTCCAGCGGGGCGTGGACCTCTTCGACTGCGTCCTGCCCACGCGCAACGCACGTAACGGCACGCTTTTTACTCACCGGGGTAAGGTCGTGATCAAGAACAGCAAGTATGCCGACGATCCCCGCCCGCTGGACGAAGAATGCGACTGTTTCACATGCCGCAATTTTTCGCGGGCCTATCTCCGGCACCTATATGAAAGAAACGAGATCAGTTCCGCCGTGCTCAACACCATCCACAACCTGCACTTTTACCTTGACATCTTCCGCAAAATTCGGCAAGCTATTCAGATCAATTCGCTCGAGGATTTATACGAGGAAATCGTCACTAAATCCAATAAAAAAAAGGACATATGAGTATGATACTAGCAAATTTCGCATCCCTAATGGCGCAGCAGCAAGGCCAGGCCCCCGCTGGCGGTAGCATGCTGACAGCCCTCCTGCCCTTTGCCCTGGTCTTCGTCATCTTCTACTTTCTCCTCATCCGACCCCAGCGCACAAAACAAAAGAAGCACAAAGAGATGGTGAACCAGCTCAAGCCGGGAGACAAGATCATCACCTCCGGCGGGATCCATGGCACGATCATGGGAGTGCAGGAAGACAAGATCGAGCTGAGGGTCGCGTCCAACACCAAGATCGACATCAGCAAAAACGCCATCGCGGTAATACTGGGAGCCAAGACCGAGGCTAAATAGCCCTCGTCTTCAAACCGGTCCAGAAAGAATCCACGGGATTCGCATAGAAAAGGAAGACCTATGAAAAAGAACCTTCGTTGGAAAGTGGTTCTAGTCGTGGCGGTCATCGTCCTGTGCTTATACTTGGCCTATCCGCCCAGCGAGAAGATCCAATACGGACTGGATCTGCAGGGCGGGATGCACCTCGTGCTCCAGGTCATGACGGATGATGCCATCAACTATGAAACCGACCAGGCAGTACTCAGCCTCCGGGAAGAGCTGCAAAAGGAAAATATCACCTACACCTCCGTGTCCAAACTGGAGGGACAGATCGGGGAGTTCGCCATCCAGGAGTTCGACCTGGAAAAAGAACGGGAAGTCCGGGACATGCTGGACGACTACTTCCGCGACTGGGACTTCACGGTCCGGAACGGAACCTTTTTCCTGTCCCTCAAATCGGGCTCTGATTTCTACATGCGCAACCAGTCCGTGCAGCAGGCCCTGGAGACCCTCGAAAATCGCGTCAACGAGCTTGGCTTGACCGAGCCGACGATCCAGCGCCAGGGCCTGAGCGGCGACCGCATCATCGTCGAACTCCCGGGTGTGGAAGATCCCGATAGGGTCAAGGACATCTTGAAGACAACGGCCCTGCTGGAGTTCCGCCTGGTAAAGGCGGGCCCCGAGATGGAGAGGGAAACCCTCCTGGCCAGCTACGGCGATGTAGTGCCTGAGGATATGGAAGTGATGCAGGGTGATCCCGCACACACGGAAGGCGGGTGGTACCTGGTCTCGAATGTGTCTGAAATTACTGGGAACGACCTGCGCCACGCTAGTCGTTCCCAGGACGAGTGGAACAAGCCGGCCGTCTCTTTTACGCTGCACCCTGACCCGGGCAAGCGCTTCGAGAAGATGACCGCCGAGAATGTGGGGAAACCCATGAGCATCGTCCTGGACAAAAAACTCATTCAAGTGGCCAACATCCGGGAACGCATCCCCTCCACCTCGAGTACCATGATCCACGGTAACTTCACCATGGATGAGGCCGACACTCTATCTATGATGCTCCGGGCGGGCGCCATGCCTGCCAGCGTGAAATACCTGGAAGACAGGACCATCGGGCCATCCCTGGGAGCGGACTCCATCCGCCGGGGACTCATGTCCATCCTGATGGCTCTGGTCCTGGTTATGGCCTTCATGGTGTTCTACTACCGCCTGTCCGGTCTGAACGCGGTGTTTGCCCTGTTCCTCAACATCCTCATCCTGATGGGCATGCTGGCCTACTTCGGCGCCAGCCTGACACTGCCCGGCATCGCGGGCATCATCTTGACCGTGGGCATGGCCGTGGACGCCAACGTCCTGGTGTTCGAACGCATCCGGGAGGAACTGGCTCAGGGGAAGAACGTGTTGAGCTCGATATCCTCAGGATTTTCCCGCGCGTTCCGGACCATCCTGGACGCTAACGTCACCACCATCATCGCGGCCATCTTCCTCTTCCAGTTCGGTACAGGCCCCATCCGGGGATTTGCCGTGACCTTGATCATCGGAATCTCAGCCAGCATGTTCACAGCCATCTTCGTGTCGAGGTTGATCTTCGATCTTACATTCTCCAAGCGAAAGAAAGTCGAAAAGTTGAGTATCTAAAATGCAGTTCATAAAAAAGACCAGCATTCCGTTCCTTAAATACAAGTACATCGCCTTGGCTTTATCAGGAGCCATCATCGTCATCGGCATCCTGAACTTCACCATGGGCAAGGGCATCACTCAGGGGATCGACTTCCAGGGAGGAGCCCTGGTCCGGGTGATATTCAGCAACCAGGTCCCGATCGCCGAAGTGCGATCCACCCTGAACCAAGCCGGCGTGGACAAAAGCCGAATCCAGGAGGTGGGGACCTCCGGCCGCGAGTTCCTCATCCGGGCCATGCCCGAATCCGACCAGGACACGGAAGACATCGAGGCTCATGAGATCCTGGCCCAGACGGTCGTAAACGCCCTGCGCGGTGAGGACGAAAGGCGAGCTCTCGAGGATGGCGCGATCGATCTCAATGCCATCAACAAGACAAACCTGACAGCACTGTTGGAGACCCAGTTCCCTGACCAGGCCGCCGACATCGCCAACCAGGTGGTGGACCTGCGCAACTCCCCGGAATTCATGGGCATCATCCAGGATCCCTCCCTACTGGAACAGGTCGAGGGCATGACCCCTGAGATGCTCACGTTCCTCAGGGAAAACACCATCCTGAGCCGTCTGGCTGTCCTCGCTCGGGAGTCAGTGGGGCCGCAGGTCGGACACGACCTCAGGCAAAAGGCCACGCAGGCCACCATCTGGGCCCTGCTGGGCATGCTGATCTATATCGGCATCCGCTTCCAGTATGCCTATGGCGTGGCTGCCATCATAACCCTGGCCCACGACGTGCTGGTGACCATGACCATATTCTCGTTCACCAACCGCGAGCTCAACCTCCCGGTGATCGCCGCCATCATGACTCTGGTCGGATATTCGCTGAATGACACGATCGTCATCTTTGACCGCGTTCGGGACAATCTCAAGACCATGCGCAAACACAAGTTCGAAGACCTTGTGAACGTCAGCATCAACCAGACGCTGAGCCGCACCATCATCACATCCGGGACCACCTTCCTGACCGTGGCCGCACTCTTCTTTTTCGGGGGGGAGGTGATCAACGATTTCGCCTTCACCATGATGATCGGAGTGGTCATCGGAACCTACTCATCTATCTACCAATCCTGCTCGATGTTGTATTTCTGGAAGAAGCTCTTCAAGCCCAAAAAGGGCATGGGCCGAAGTTGATTTCTTGCTTGTAAAATGGGTCGCAATGCTTTATACTGACACTTGATTTAATTCAATCAGAGGTAAGCAAATGGCTGAACACGCTAAGCCGCAGAAGAAGGACCAACCCCCCGAGATTTTCCGGGATTCCTTTATTCGCGGAGAAAGAGGTACCGTCCGTAAGGCTATCGCTTTTCCCATCGCTTTTCTCTTTCATGCCAGCCTGGTTCTCGCTGCTCTAGTGATCCCCCTGATGAACACAGTTAACCTGCCCCAAGTCGAGATCTACAGCGCATTTCTCGCTCCTCCACCTCCGCCTCCACCACCACCTCCACCACCGGCCAAGAAAAGCACCCGTAAAAAGCGTACGACCCGCATCAAACCCGTCCAGGCCAAGACCACCATCCGACCCGGACAGCTGGTCGCTCCCATCGAGATTCCCGATGAGATCGTAGAAGAAGAACTCACCGATATCGGGATCGAAGGCGGAGTGGAAGGCGGCGTCGAGGGCGGCGTGGTCGGCGGTGTCCTCGGTGGTGTCGTCGGCGGTGTCCTCGGTGGTATTGTAGGCGAAGTGGAAGCCCCTATCCGTGCCGTGGGAGAGATCAAGCCTCCCAGGCTGGTCAGACGCGTAGAGCCACTCTATCCGGAGATCGCTCGTCAAGCCCGGGTGGAAGGGGTCGTCATCATCGAAGCTACGACCGATATGTACGGCCGGGTGCAGCAGGTCAAAGTGCTCCGCTCCATCCCTCTTCTTGACCAGGCGGCCATCGATGCCGTCCGTCAGTGGGTCTACGAGCCCATGGTCATAAATGGACGCCCCCGCGGCGTTATCTTTACCGTAACAGTCAGGTTTAAACTCAAATAGTTCCATAATAGAGAAGCTTTCAATGGCTTTCGATATTTAAAAGGAGGTACTCAAAATGCAATTTGGTCTGATTGAAATGTGGTACGCTATGGGATATGTTGCAAAATTCGTTGCCATTCTCCTGGTCTCCCTGTCAATCATCACACTCTATCTCTTCGTGGAAAGACAGATCGTGTTTGCTCGGGCTAAGTCAAAGTCCAAACAGCTCGCTCCCAAACTCGCTGAGTTGATGAAAGCCGGAAAGATCCAGGAAGCTCTGACTCTTGCCGGCAAGAAGGAATACAATGGCAGCCATCTGGCCCGGATAACTGCAGCCGGAATCAAGGAGTTCCTTGAAGGCGGCGAAGCCGGTTTACCCCTCGATGGGCAAATCGAGTCCGCAGCCAGAGGATGTGACAGAGCATCCAATATCTACATGCAGGAACTCAAGAGAGGTCTGCCTGTCGTGGCTACGGTCGCCACCTCGTCTCCCTTTATCGGACTGTTCGGAACCATCGCCGGTATCATCAACGCGTTCCGCGGTATGGCTCTGACCGGATCCGGCGGTATCGGTGCCGTGGCCGGCGGTATTTCCGAGGCCCTGATCACCACGGCTTTCGGTATCGGTGTGGCCATCATCGCACTGTGGTGCTACAACGTCTTGAACTCCAAGACCGAAATCCTCAGTGCAGAAATGCAGAATGCCAGCTCTGAAGTCATCGACTTCTTTGTGAGAAAGTCACACAGTTAAATCTCGTATTGAATAAGAGGTAAAAATGGCCGATTCAGTAGGCAACAACAATGGCGAACACAGCGCCGAACCGAACGTCGTTCCCCTTTGCGACGTTCTCCTCGTCCTTCTGATCATTTTCATGGTGGTGACACCGCTGGTCCAACAGGGTGTCGATGTTCAGCTGCCCACGGCAATGAACACGGTCGACATGCCGGAAAATCCGGATATCGTCCTCTACATCAGGGCTGACGGCAGTCTGTTTGTCAATGAAGAACCGGCGACTGAAGAAACCCTTCAGCTGATGTTGGAAGATGCCATGATGACTGCCAGTGACAAAAAGCTCTATCTGAAAGCAGACCAGGAACTGGAGTATGGCAACATCGTGGACATCGTAGATATCCTCAAGGAAGCCGGAGTGGAGCTTATCGGGATCATCGCAGATAAGAAGACAGAGGAAATCAAGTAAACTGACACAAGCCTGAAGGCGAGGCGAGATATCCTTCGATCTCTTCCTCGCCTTCAGGTTCTTTTTTTAGCACCCGCCTCCATATCTCCCCGCTTTCCATACACAGGTACAGAGGAACCTCTCTGCCCAAACCTTCTTTGATCCGCTCTGCCGCGAAACGGAGCATCTCCACGCGGTGCGGTTTGAAATACCGGAACTTCCCGTCCAAGCCCCGGATGAACTCTTCGTAGAGTAAACGGCTGTCCGGATGACGCTGGGCCATGATCTCTTTGAGCGCCGGGGGGAAGCGCAGAGCTCCCAGACTGATCCAAGCGATTCGATCGGACGGGATACGAGCGGACAGCTGCCTTATGACACCGGCATAGCCCTCCTGCCACCCCGGGTGACGGATGAGAGGATCAAAATGGAATGCCGCCCGGAAGCCCCGCTCCACAACCCGGTGAGCAGCCTCGATCCGTTCAGAGACTTGAGGGGCTCCTCCCTCATCCCTCTGCGCCACGGCAGGGGCATTCAGGGACCATGCGATCACGATGTTGGGGGCAGGATCGATGTCCAACAGGTTCTGGATGTGGGTGGATTTTGTCTTGAGCTCGAACAGGGCCCCGGGGCGCTGCCTAAAATAGGCGACAAGCTCCCGGGACCGCTCGGTTATGGGATCGAGGGCCAAGGAATCACCCAGCTCCCCTGTCCCGATCCGAACCGGGATCCCCCCCTGGCGTCGGCTCAGGAAAGCATCCAGCTCGAGCCAAAGATCCGGGGTATTGACGAATATGGTCAGGAGGGGGTTGGAGAGATAGAGTTGGAGGATGCAGTAGGTGCAGTCCAGGGGGCAGTTAAGGTCCAGATTGATGGTGACGTAGCGGCACCCCAAATAATGCGGAGTGCATGGGCAGGGCTTGATGAAGGCCCCCTTCTGCCGGGTCAGCCAGAGAGAGCGCTTCCCATCCTCCAGGGGATCGGTCCTCTTCTGCCGGTATTCCTCAAGGAAGACCTCCGGGTCCTGGACGATATCTTCCGGGGTGCCGGAGAGCCGCTCCCGGATCTTCCGGGTAAGGGGATAGTCCAGGCAGGAGGCATCAAGAAAGAGCCTTTCTATGGTCAGCCCGGGATCATTCATCTTCAGGATCCTTGAACAGGTCGCAAAATTCGGACCTATCCCCCAGATTTTTGAGGCGAGCCAGGCGCTCCAGGAACTCCTCCCGGGATCTAAAGCTGAACTGCAGCGACAGGTCCTCCCCCTCGAAAAAGGGGCTGGGATCGATGACGACACCCTTCTCAATCCCCAGCTTCTGGAGGGCGGCATCGAAGGCCCGGGACCAGGCCGTGAGAGAGGGATTCCTCCGCTCTCGCAAGTGATCCAGCAGCCTTTCCGCCTGCTGCCGGAGCGAGAGCTGTTCCTCTGCTGCGAGTTCCCGGATCCGGGGATGGGCCAGGACCTTCTCTGGCGAGATGCCATCTCGGACCGCGACCTCCCTGAGTGTGTTCAGGAGCTCCTTCTGTTTGTTCTGGCCGAGAGTCCACAGCCAGGGCCTGAGCAGGGAACGCTCCGCGGGGCTGAAGGCGAGGAGTGCCTGGAGTAGGGCCGCAGTCGGATCC
>JBGUED010000100.1:0-7406 GCA_041821525.1 Candidatus Aminicenantaceae bacterium
CTTCCAGGCTGTGCGCGCGGCCCTCTCGGATCCTGTGGATTCTATCCGTTACGAATAGGGCCCCAGCCCCTACTGCACGGAAAATGTGGTCACGGCCCGGTCGCCGGCACCGTTGTGCATGGTGATGGCGGTCTCCACCCGGTAAGTGCCCGGGGGCATGCCGTCGGGAATCTTGTATTCGTCTGACCACAGAGAAAAATTGCCGGGCCGAAAGTCCTGCCTGGCAGCCTTGAACTTCAGGAGAAGCTTCCCGGTGGCGTCAAGGACGTAAATATTTATGGAAACAGTCCCGAAATAGCCCTGATATTGGGCGTTGCTGAGGGTCTTTCCTGCATAGTTGAACAGCAGCGCATCGCCCTTAGAGAAGCTTCCCGTCTTTGTTTTCTTCCCCAAGGAATCCATGGTGTAGGTCTGGACCGCGGTGAGCCTCATTGCGCCCTCGGTCTGGACCGGGAAGGGCCGGTTCCCGCTGCCGGCGGATACGATAAGAAAAAATTTCTGTGGCCCCTCGGGGATCTTAGCGCCACTCACGCGCACCTTCCAGGTGCCGGAAGCGGGGGACTCCACGCGGATGTGTTCCACATTGTCACGGGTGTTCCTCTTCCGG
The DNA here is from genome assembly GCA_041821525.1 of Candidatus Aminicenantaceae bacterium. Taxonomy (GTDB): domain Bacteria; phylum Acidobacteriota; class Aminicenantia; order Aminicenantales; family Aminicenantaceae; genus JAUXEH01. Next base: position 608 of record JBGUED010000100.1, read on the forward strand.
ACGGCGGGTGCAGTGGGATCCCTGGGTTTGAGGGCATAGGGCTTGACCTTTTTACCCTCGCTGGATCTGAGCCACAGGTCCAGGTTGTTGACCAGTTTTGATCCGGGCGGGTCGTTCCATACCAGTGTCGCCCTCAACTCCTTTGCGCCATAAGGGACGGCGAACTCATAGGTCAGCTTGTCCTTGTGGTCGATCGAGCCTTTCAGGATGACAGCCTCCAGGTCGTCCGGGTATTTGGCCTGGCCACCCGAGGCTGCCCTCAGGACCCGCGAGGCCAGCTCCGCGTCTACCAAGCCGTGGCCGAATACGTAGTCGGGGCCGGGATTCCCAAGGTCTTCTGCGGAGTGGACCAGCAGGGCCTTAAGCTGGGCGGCCCTCATATCCTTCTTGGTCAAGCGTTGGTAATAGTCGATCAACAGCGTGGAGATCCCGGTCACGGCCGGCGCGGACATGGAGGTGCCGTTCCAGCCGCGGTACTTATCATCGGGCATGGTCGAACGGATCTGGAATCCGGGGGCCACGACATCCGGCTTCACACGGCCGTCGTCTGTGGGACCGGTGCTGGAGAAGGCGGTGATCACCTTGTCCTTCATCACCGCGCCCACCACCAGCGCGTTCTTGGCCACTGACAGGATGGTGAGGCAGCCGAAATCGGGGTTGGGGGGATGCAGGTCGTGTTGGAATTCGGTGATGTCCCCCCCATGCCTGTGAGGCCCGAGGAAGCTTCCGTCACGCGTATTCCCGGCACTTTTTATCGATGGAAAATCTTTCTCTCTTATGAACTGATCCAGCGCTCCGGTCGCCGCGTGGTAGTATCCGAAGAGCTCGTCTCCGTACCAGTGCCAGCCCGTACCGGAAGGGCCGTACCAGCCTGAATAATGGCCCCAGGAATGATTGGCGATGAGTACCCCGTAGTTCTGGTTCGCCCTGAGCATCTCAGACACGACGTCGCCCCAGAGGTCGTAGCTGAAGATCAGGGACCGGGGCGCCATGCCTGCGCCGCGGGGGTCGAGCAGGCCCTTGCCGCCGATGGTGCCGCTGACATGGGTGGCATGATCGGAGATCTCACCGATCTCGACGATTGTGACCCGGCCTTCAAGGTCCACGTGGCTCCCGACCGGGCCCTCATCCCAGATGCCGACCCGGATCCTCTTGCCGGATATATTCCTATATTCTTGGTTCTGGCGGACGACATTCACGTGGGTGAGCGCCGCGCTGTCCTGGTTGTGAAGGCCCCGCGGGGGGAGCCCGATATCCACCCATTCGACCTGGTCGGATTCGAGCAGCATGCGGAGCGAGCGCCAGTCTGCGGCAGCTGAAACCGAAGTGGGGTAAGCATAGTCCTTCTGTTCGAAAACGGCCCAGGCCCTGTGTAGGGCAACAGCTGCCCGCTCAAAGGCCACATCCTTGTGAAACCGGACCAGGATGTCGACGGAGGTTCCGGCCTGCAGGGCTTCCTTGAAATGTTCGGCCTCATAAAAAAGCCGCGACATTTTCATTTCCGGCGCATAGCCCAACGTCGCTCGGATCCCCTGAACCTCCAAAAGTTCCGGATTTTTCGCATCGATCCTGGCCAGATATGCGCAGCCGCCCAGGTACCCCAGGAGTTCCATCCCTTTTTCTTTCAAGGCACTCCGATGTGCAGAGTGGGGGATCTCGTAGAACTGGATGACCTGATATTTTTCCTCCTGCATCAAGGAGGCGCGCACACCTTCCTGGGGAATCAGATCCACCGCCCCGATTTGCAGCCGGAAGGGCCTCTCCTGATCCTGAGCCTGTAAGGGAAGGCTCCAGAGGCAGACGAGGAGGACAAATAGTCCCAGGATCCTCTGAAATGTCTTTCTTTGTCTCATGGGCCGTATCTGTTCCTGGGGGGATGCCAGACCTGATATTATACACGAAGTGTGTCCATTTTGGTTGCCAGAGCAACCTTTTTTACGTGTTTACGTATTACTCTATATGTATATTACGGAAAACCCCGAAAAGGACCCTGCGACATGATAGGCTTAACCGTATTGGAACAGATCATCCTGGCCGCGATCATCGCCCTCAAGGACGATGCCTTCGGTGTATCCATCCGCAAGAAGGCAGAATCTTTGACCTGCAGGCGGCTGATGTATGGAACGCTCTACAACGCCCTGGACCAGCTCCTCCGGAAGGGCTGCGTGACACAGACCAAGGGGACCACCTCATCCTCCAGGGGAGGGCGGCCCCGCATCTATTACACCCTGACCCCTGAAGGCGAGGAGGCCCTCCGGGACTCCCACAACCTGCAGAACACCATCTGGGACAGCATACCCGACTTCCTGAGAGACTGAGGATCATGCCGAAGATTGAATCGTGTCCGCCCCGGCTGGGCAGGCGTCTGTTGTCCTTCCTGACGCGCTATGAGGAGGACCATGCGGTCTCCGGAGACTGCGGCGAAGAGTTTGAGGAGCGTGTGCGGAGCAGGGGACTTCCCCGGGCTCTCCTGTGGTACTGGGCCCAGGTCTTTTACGCCCTCGGGGCCTACACCAAGCTTTCAACAGTAATAGGAGCTGCCATGCTTAGAAATTATATCAAGATCACCTGGAGAAACATCAAGAACCACAAGCTCTATTCGTTCATCAACATCATGGGCCTGGCCGTGGGCATGGCGTGCTGCATCCTCATCTTGCTCTGGGTTCAGGATGAGCTCAGCTTCGACAGGTTCCATGAGAATTTCGACAACCTCTACACCACGATTCCCGAGCTGGGGGGATCCAAATATTTCTCCAATCCCCTGGCGCTGGCCCCGGCCTTGAGGGAAAACCACCCCGAGATCGTCCGGATCGCACGCTTTACAGGGCGGACCTGGCTTGCCAAATACGGGGATCGGATCTTCAACGAGAGTGGGGGGCTGGTGGACGAGGACTTCCTGAAGATGTTCACATTCCCGCTCCTCGAGGGCAGCCCGGATACGGTCTTTGCCGCCCGCGAATCCATCGTGATCTCGGAGCGCATGGCCGGCAAGTTTTTCGGCAGTGAAAATCCCATGGGCAAGTCCCTGATGATGAACAGCAGGACCGAGCTGGTGGTCACCGGCATCCTTAGGAACGTGCCCGCCAACTCGCATCTGCAGTTTGATTTTCTTTCTCCCATAAAACTCATGGGGGAGAGGGAGTACACGAGCTGGTCGTGGGAGGCCAGGACCTATTTACTCCTGCAGGAGAACGCGGATTGGCAGGGCTTTGCCGGGAGGATCTCCGGTTTCGTCAACGAACACGACAAACGGACGGATCAGGAAGTTCTCCTGCATGTGCGGCCCCTGTCCCGGATCCATCTGTATGCCCTGAGAGGCACGGATCCGATCGTCTACATCTACATCTTCCTGATCATCGCGCTGGCCATATTGATCATCGCCTGCATCAATTTCATCAACCTCTCAACGGCCCGAGCCAATACGCGGGCCAAGGAGATCGGACTGCGCAAGGTGGTGGGGGCGGAAAAGGGCCATATCGTCCGCCAGTTCCTCGGGGAGTCGATCCTTTACGCTGCTGTGGCGCTGGTGCTTGCGCTGGTCCTGGTCTTCCTCTTCCTCCCTGCCTTCAACAGCCTTGCCGGCAAGCAGCTGACACTGGATCTCGCTGGCAACCTGCCGATCCTGTTAGTACTGGCCGGGATTTTGCTCTTTACCGGCCTGGTATCGGGCAGCTATCCGGCCCTCCTGCTCTCCGCCTTCCGGCCCTCCCGGACGCTGAGGGGAGAGTATCGCTCGGGCTCGCGGGGTTATTTCCTGCGGAGGATACTGGTCGTCAGCCAGTTCACCGCCACCATCGTCCTGATCATCGGTACGATCTTGATCTACAGGCAGCTCGAATACATACGGAACAGAGATCTGGGATTGGACAGGGAACAGGTGGTGGCTGTAACGCTGGGCCGCGAACTGAGACAGAGCTATCGGTCCTTCAAGGATGCGATCAAGCAGCACCCGGGTGTCATCAATGCCACAGCCGCGAGGAGATTCCCGACCAACATCGCCCACATGAATCCGGTGTATTGGGAGGGCCGGGGCCCGGAGCAGTATGTCACGATGACGGACGCTTCCGTGGACTTCGACTATTTCGAGACCCTCGGCATGGAGATCGTCCAGGGCAGGGGCTTCTCTGAAGAGTATCCCACCGATTCACAGAATTATATCCTGAACGAGACCGCCGCCGCGATCACGGGGCTGGATTCTCCGGTGGGGAAGAGGTTTTCGGTATGGGAGGATGAGGGGCAGATCATCGGGATCGTGCGGGATTTCCACTCCCAATCGCTCCACAGCGAGATCGGGCCGGTCGTATTCACCCTGTCCCAGCGGCACGGCTCGCACCAGTATGTGTTCGTCAAGCTCCGACCGGACGGCGTCACCGGGGCCCTCCGGTTCCTGGAAGAGAAGGCAGGGGAATTCGCACCCAACAGCATCTTCGAGTACCAGTTTCTGGACGATGTGTTCGACGCCCAGTACCGCAGCGACCAGCGTCGGGGCTCGATCTATTCCTCCTTCACGTTCCTGGCCATCTTCATCTCCTGCCTAGGGCTCTTCGGTATGGCCTCGTTCACCGCCGAGCAGCGCACCAAGGAGATCGGCATCCGCAAGATCCTGGGGGCCTCCATTTCCAACGTCATGGTCTTGATCTCCAAGGATTTCCTGCTCCTGCTGGCCGTGTCCAACCTCATCGCCTGGCCGGTGGCCTATTACCTGATGGACCGCATGCTCGGCAATTACGCGTACCGGACAGGCATCGCCCTGTGGGTGTTCGCCGCCTCCGGGATCGGGGTCGTAATCCTCGCCCTGCTGACCGTGTGTGTCAAGATCGCCAGGGCGGCCCACGCCGATCCTGTAGACAGCCTTCGCTACGAATAAAATTAACACTTGATTATCAAGGGCAGGAGATTTATGTTTATGCCCTATGAAAACTGAATATATCACGCCGGCCTCGATCTCCACAAAATCCCGGGAGCAGCTGGAGGCCATTCCAATTAAGCGCAGCTGTACATACATGCTGCAGCCTGTCAAATAAGGATCGAACATGGAAAGGAGTCGGAAATGTTAGAAGAACGAAAAAAAATCATGGAGGCCGCGCTTGATGATTTTTCTGAAGTCGGCCTCTCGAACTCGAGTTTTGAATCAATTGCCGGCAGGGCCGGGCTGGAACCCGCCGTGCTGCGGGCCCTTTTTGTCGATAAAGAGACACTGCTCAGGGAGCTCTTCCAGGAAAAGACCGAGCCCATGGTCTCTGCCATTTCGTTGGCTGTGGAGGAGATCCATGACCCAAAAGCACTGATCCGGAAGAGCATGGAACACCTGGACCGCTGGCTGCTGATGAATCCGAAGGTCGTCAAGTTGTATATGCAGAGTTCTCTCGAGGAATCAGAAGTACAGCAAACGACCTTTCAGAAGTACATGCTCCCCTCCGAGTACTTTGACCGGTTGAATCAATTCATCGAAGAGGGGAAGTTCCGCTGCAGCAACATCCTAATCCTGACGACGCTGCTGGATTCGCTGATAGTCTTCCTTCACATGATACGGTCGGGAATGATGATGATCAGCCCTGATCTGAGTTTTGAACAGATTGCCCAACAGAGGTTCGATGCGGTCATGGACCTGCTGGAGAAAGGGCTTTACACGTATTGAAAGGAGCAGAAAATTCCAAAACAAAAATGGGACAGCAGCAAAATACTCGACCAGAAGGGCAGGGTAGCCATCGTAACCGGAGCGAGCAGCGGCATCGGCTACGAGGCTGCGAGGGTCCTGGCTGAGAAGAACGCCACGGTGATCATTGCCCAGCGCAACCTGGATAAGGGGAATGCGGCCGTGGAAAAGATCAGGGTCGGCTGCCAGGATGCGGATGTCAGGGTCATGGAGCTCGACTTGGCGAACCTGGAATCCGTGCGCGGCTTTGCGGTAAAGTTCAAGGACAGCTATTCCCGCCTGGATCTGCTCATAAATAACGCAGGGGTCATGATGCCCCCTTATTCCAAGACCGCCGACGGGTTCGAGCTCCAGTTCGGCACCAACCATCTGGGGCATTTTGCCCTCACGGGGCTGCTCATCGACCTGATCAAAAGCACCCCAGATTCCCGGATCGTCAACGTGTCGAGCGGGGCACACAATTACGGGAACATTGACTTCGAAGATCTGAACTGGGAGAAACGGCCCTACAAGAAGATGAAAGCCTACGCCGACAGCAAGATCGCCAACATCTACTTCACCTATGAGCTGCAGAGACGACTGGACGAGGCGGGCTCGAGCACGCTGGTTACCGCCTCACATCCCGGTTGGACCGCAACAGAGCTGCAGAGGCACGCCGGTCTGTTCAGCTTCCTGAATCCATTCCTTGCCCAGGACATCACAATGGGTGCTCTGCCGACTCTGTGTGCCGCAGTCGCCGAGGATGTCCAAGCCTGCGATTACTACGGCCCGGAGGGTTGGAGAGAGATGAGGGGACATCCGAAAAAAGTCGAAACCAGCGCGCTGGCAAAAGACATGGAGAAGGCAAGGAAACTCTGGGAAGTCTCTGAGAAATTGACCGGCATCAGCTATCCTCTGTAGGCTTGATAGATAGCCAGAATCGTTTTAAGATACCGAGAACAACGGTCGCATGACCGAGAACGCAGCCACGTGTTTTGCGACCGGCGGGAGGACACGATGGAGGAGGCGGTGTTGAGAAAGCTTATTCATTCGCTGATCCTGTTGATGCTGGTTTTTGGCCCACTGGCGGGAGAGGAGCTCACGCTGGAAAAGCTCTATCCGGACTCGCCTCTGATCGGCACGCCTCCGCGGGAGATCACGGGG
>JBGUED010000101.1:0-7387 GCA_041821525.1 Candidatus Aminicenantaceae bacterium
CTGGCCGTGGAACTGGATCTCGCCGCCGATGCTTTTACCCGGCGGAATCCGCCCCTGGGAGCGAAGGAAATCATACCGGATGCGATCGATGCGGTTCGGGTAATCAATGTCAAACGCACGGTGGAATGTGGAGTTGCGTTTGAGGTTTGTGATCCGGTAGATCCCCTCGGGTGTGGTCTGAAAATCCTGATGAAGTTTCCGCTCAATCGGGTCTCTGCCCAGGATAACCGGAAACCGTTTCACGACCTCGCCCCCGTCCCAGACCTCCAGCATATAGTGGATCTTGTCAATGAGAATCTCTGGCTTAAGCAGCGCCGGTAGGAGAACATCACTCAGAGACACGGAAATCACATTGCTGAACTTGGTTCCATCGTCTCCTCTATCCATCGAGGCGACGTAATGGTACGTGATGTTATGAGCAGCGTGGAAATCGATGAAACCAGAGGCAAGCTCCGAATCGGAGATCCGGAATGCTGAAATGGGGTAGCGGACCGCATTCAGATCATCCGGAGATATCGGGCGCGTGCTGCGAAACAACGTCAGCACGCCCCCCACGGGCTCATCGGATAAGTGAAACGATATCTTTGCCTGCTGGTCGTCCCCCACTTCGCCCGAGATCTTTATTACTTGTGCGATCAGTGAAGGGAGGCAGCAGGCAATAGCCAAAACCATAGCCGTTACAAGTCTGATGCTTCTCATTGCCTTATTATGCGTTTTTCGTTAACCAGACATTTTAGCACAAACATCCCAAAAGTCTTAGAGCACTAATTTTTGGGGAAAAACTGGCGTTTTAAGCGAAATAGAGGTGTTGTCTAAGGTGTTAACTTATATGTTTTCTTTTGGTTCTAGCGGTCGGAGCGCATCTTGGCGATCTGACGGTAGGCGTCCCGGAAAGGCATGCCGTCCTTGACCAGCTGGTAGACCCTTTCTGTGGCGAATAACTCATCCGTCATGGCTGCCCGGCACTTCTCCTCATCCACCTCTATCCCGGACAAGACGAGCGTCATGATCTCCAGGCATCCCGCTGTTGTGTCAAAGGCGCGGAACAAAGGTCCTTTCATGAGCTGGAGGTCCCTCTGGTAGCCCGACATCAGGTTCGAGATCAGGGATCTCACCTTGAATTCCTCGCCGCAAACGACATGGTATTTGCCTCGGACCAGTTCCAGCACATCGGGATTCTTTTTCTGGGGCATGATCGAGCTTCCCGTACATAATCTCTCAGGCAGATCGATATATCCGAATTCATCCATGCTGAAAAGCAGGAGGTCAGAGGCCAACCGGTTCAGGTCGAACATGATTGCAGACAGCAGAGACAGGATGGTCATCTCGATCTTGCCCCGGCTGAGCTGGGCATACAGGGGATTAACCAGGACCGAAGCGAATCCCATCAGCTCTGCAGTCATCTCCCTGTCCAGCTCGAAAACAGGCACGCCGAATCCGGCAGCCGTTCCCAGAGGTGATCGGTCAACCAGCTTGAACACCGCTTTCAACAGAGTGGAGTCATCATCCAAAGCTGCGGCAAAGGATCCCAACCACATGCCGATGCTCGATGGCATCGCCTTCCGCATGTGTGTGTAACCCGGGATCGGGATGTGTCCATATCGGTCAATCTTCCCTGCCAGAGCCTGCCTGAACTCCCCGAAGGAAGCACGCAGATTATCCAGCTGTTCTTTTTCATACAGCCGCAGGGCTGTCAGCACCTGGTCATTGCGGGAACGGCCAAGATGGATCTTCTTGCCGGCCTCTCCCAGCTTATCCGTCAGAAAGGCCTCGATGGCGGTGTGGCAGTCCTCCTGTTCTTTTGTGATCGGAAACTCCCCCTTCTCCGCCAATTCCTTTATGGTTGTCAAGCTCTCGACAAGCCGTTCCGTCTCCTCCTGCGTGAGGACCTCGATCTTGTGCAGCATGCGGGCATGGGCCATAGAAGCCTGGCAGTCGTACTTTACGAGCCTCAGATCCAGGATGTGATCATCCCCCACTGTGAAGTCGAGGATGAGGTCGTCGACCTCAGTCCCCTTGTCCCAGAGTCTCATTTTCGCTCCTGTGTTTTTGCATGATCGCCTGATGGGCCATCAGGCGGATAGCCTGGATCTTGATGAATCCCTTGGAGTCCTTCTGATCGAACCCTCCCTCGATATCCATGCTGGATAGATCCTGATCGTACAGGGAGCTGGTAGAAGTCCGGGCATAGGGGAAGACCGAGCCCTTGTAGAGCTTCAAGAAGACAGTCCCATCAATGACTTCCTGGCTCTTGTCAATGGCGGCCATCAGAAAAGCCATTTCCGGGCTGAACCAGAAGCCGTTGTAGATGAGCTCCGAAAGCTTGGCTGTCAGCATGTCGCGCAGACGCATGACTTCCCGGTCCATGGCGACACCTTCGATATCGAGGTGGGCGTGATGCAGGATGGTGCCCCCCGGAGTCTCATAGATCCCGCGGGACTTGATCCCCACGAACCGGTTTTCCACCATATCCAGGCGGCCGATCCCATTCTCGCTTCCCAAATCGTTCAGATAGGTGAAAAGCTCAAGCGGCTTTTCCTTCACGGTCCCGTCCTCCAGATTCTCCATATTCACTGGAAGTCCATCCTTGAAGGTGATCGCGATGCGGGTAGGGCGATCCGGTGCGTCCTCGGGTGATTTTGTCCAGGAATAGACATTCTCCTCAGCCCCGGCCGCGGGATCCTCCAATATGCCGGATTCGTGGCTGATATGGAGCAGATTCTCGTCCTCGCTGTAGGATTTTTCCCGGGTTGCTTTGACCGGGATCCCACGTGTCTCGGCGAACTCCAGCATGCACTGCCTCCCCTGGAACTGGCCTAGGAATTCGGCCTCTTTCCAGGGAGCGATCACCTTGATTTTCGGATTCAGGGCATAATAGGCCAGCTCAAAACGCACCTGGTCGTTTCCCTTGCCGGTGGAGCCGTGGGACACATACCGGGCATCCTCAAGGGCAGCGATCTCGATCTGACGTTTTGCGATCAGAGGGCGGGCCAAGGCAGTGCCCAGCAGGTATCTCCCCTCATACAGGCAGTTGGCCTTGAAAGCCGGGAAAATGTAGCCGGTCACGAATTCTTCCTTGAGGTCTTCGATATAAACCTTGACCGCTCCGGCCTTGAGCGCTTTGTCCCTGATCTCCTGGAAGTCCTCCCGTTGGCCTACATCTGCCACGTAAGCAATCACTTCAAAGCCCTGCTCCCTGAGCCAGACCAGGATCACGGACGTATCCAACCCCCCACTGTAAGCCAAGACAATTTTCTTCCTCTGTGTGTACGTACTCATGCGATCTCCTGTGTGCGTGTTCAGCTCACGAGCCTGCGGATGTGTTCGATAGCTGTTTTTTGATCCGAGCTCGACCTGACAGCCACAAAAAATGTGTCATCTCCCGCCACCGTGCCCACAATTCCCGGGATTTTTTCCCGGTCAACTACCAGGGCCAGCATGGAGGCCTGGCCGGGGGGAGTTTTGACCACAACCAAATGATCCCCGGCGGTGGCCACCTCCAGGACAATCCCCGCTCGACTTCCGTCGGGCGAGGTAACGGGCGGATGGTATTTTCCCCGCAACTTGGTGATGCCCAGTTCGATCAGATCACGGGAGATGCTGGACTGGGTGGCGTCGATACCCAACTGAGCGAGCTCCTGACGCAGTTCATCCTGATTTCCGCTGCTTTTTGTCCGCACTAATTCAAATAGAGCGGCCTGCCTGTCTTTTTTACCCGCATTTTTTTGCATTTATTTGCATATATTAGCTGATATTGCATAATTATGCAACCAAGTCTCTGCAAAAAATGATAAAAATACAGATAATTGTACAGAATGATGGAATCCTGCAAATCGGAAAAAGATGCAGAATGGATCAGATGATCGACTTCAGTTCTTCTGGTCCTGCTGTTCGGCGTTGTCGAAAATCAGGCTCTCGCGGTGGACCCGGACCTTGAATCCCACGACCGTCTGGCAGGCCTCTTCCAGGCCTCCGAGAACGTCCGCAGCATAGAATGTCTTCTTGCGGTTGCCGTTCTTGCGTACAGTGAAGAGAAAACCGTTGTCGATCGTGTTAACTTGAATGCTGAAGGGGTCCATTTATGCCTCCACTGTCTATATTCTAGGTCCCGTCAGAGGAAAAAACATCACCCCTAGAGGTGATATTTGAGAAATATTGGGCAATTTCATAGTAAAATAAGGGGCACACCATGACACATCAGGATGAGATGGAGAAAATCTACCGCACCAAGGCCCCGGAGGACATCCCTTGGAACCGGGAGGGTCCGCCCCCTGCCCTGATCGAAGCGATAGAAAGGCACAAGATCAGACCCTGCAAGGCCATCGACCTGGGATGTGGGACGGGTAACTCCGCTCTGCATCTCGCTGGTCGGGGTTTCGATGTCACGGGCATCGACTTCGCCTCCTCTGCCATCGAGGCGGCTCGAGCAAAAGCCGAGGCAGCCGGAATCCGCTGCCGTTTTCTGGTCGCAGATGTTATTGGCGATTTGAGCGAGATCACAGACACCTATGACTTTGCCTATGATTGGCACGTGCTGCACCACGTGTACCCGGAACAGAGACATACATATGTGAAAAACGTGGCCCGAATCCTCAATTCCCGGGGACGATACCTTTCGGTATGTTTCAGTGAAAAGAACCCGAATTTTGGAGGAACGGGCAAATACAGAACAACCCCGCTGGGCACGAAACTCTACTTTTCCTCAGAGCACGAAATGAGAGAGCTGTTCGAACCTTGTTTTGATATGGAAGAACTGGGAACGATCGAGACAGAGGGAAAACACACACCTCACTTATCGGTCTATGCGTTCATGCGGAGGCGCTGACCGCTCCCCTATCCGCTTTTTCTTCTATTTTCACTCCCCGGTCAGATCGGCGATGAATGTCTCGATCTCCTGAGTGAGCCAGGCGCCTTCATCCGCGATGCCCTTCTGGATCCGCACAACCTCAGCCATGACGTCAGTTTCCGAGGCACCCCCGAGATTCTGATCCGTCTCGCACTGGGCGTCGGCCACTTCCTGCCAGTTCTGGTTCACTCGTTCAGCGGTCGCATCCGGGACAAAATCGGCCAGTGTGATGTATCCCTTTTTCAGCTTCTCCCTCTCCTCAGGATCCTTCGCCTCCAGCATGACTGCCTTGAAGGCAGATTTGATCTCGGATTTTTCATAGGGGAGCATGGACTGCGGCGCACCCACACCGAACTTCTCTCTGTCTTTGAGAACATCATGGTATGCGCTCACGATGTCGATGGCATCCGCCGGCGCTCCGGCCACGTCATTTTTTCTAAACAATTTGACCATTTTTCCTCCTGGTACCATATTCCAATAATCTCGCAGCCCTGTCTATTGGACTTTGGTCCAATAGGAAAACTCCATGGTGTTCCGCACTGAGACATGAGAATGTCCTCCTTTCTCCCCGAGTGAATCTTATTGAATCCATCGTATATGATTTGGAGAAAAAAACAACTAAAAGATACATATGGAGTCGTCGAACAGACGACCTGGCGCGATTCGGTGGCATGACACCTTTTCTTCAACGATTGACCCGGCTTTTTTTCTTGTGATAGGCTCAACCCAGGTTCACATGCCGGATCAAGGACACACAGGGAGGTCGGACATGAAAGTATCCAAATCAACTCATTTTGTAGCTGTTCTCCTGGCAACTGCGCTCATGACGCAGATGGCCGCGGCCCAGCAGCGGCAGAGGATCATCTCGCCGGAAATAAAGCCCGACCGCACGGTGATTTTCCGTTTCCATGCCCCTCAGGCACACCAGGTCTGTATTTCGGTGGAATACCTGGATGGACTGAGACCCCTCCAGTTGGGGGAGAACGGCATCTGGAGCATCACCCTCGGCCCGTTCGAGCCTGAACTCTACAGCTACAACTTCATGGTCGACGGAGTCCGGACGGTCGATCCCAGAAACGCCATCATAAAGATCGGAACAGGTACGACCCACAGCCTTCTTGACATCCCCGGCGATCCACCGCTGTTTTATGACGAGCAGCCGGTGGCGCGAGGCGCAGTCCATCTGCACCGGTATAATTCGAAATCCTTGGACGTCACTCGCGGACTGAACGTTTACACGCCCCCAGGATACTTCAAGGATCAGGAGACCGCATTTCCCGTCCTGTACCTCCTGCATGGAGCCGGCGACAACGAAAGAGGATGGAGCACCATCGGGCGTGCCAATGTGATCCTGGACAACCTGATCGCGGAGAACAAGGCCGTGCCCATGATCGTGGTCATGCCGGACGGACACGCCCCCAGGATGGAAGGGATCGAGAATCCTTTCGAGGTTGACCTGCTCGAAGATGTCATCCCCTTCGTCGAAGCCCATTACCGGGTAAAAACAGAGGCAAGGAGCCGGGCCCTGGCAGGACTATCCATGGGAGGCTTCCAAACCCTGGACATCGGGATAGGCCATCTCGATCTGTTCAGCTGGCTCGGTGTTTTCAGCGGCGGGATTAACGACGGGTACGCAAAAACCCATGGGGAATATCTCGATTCCGCCAACCAGAAGCTCGCTCTTTTCTGGGTGGGGATCGGGAAAACCGATTTCCTCTGGGAGCGAAACGAAAACCTTTTAAGTCTACTGCGGGAAAAAAATGTCAACTACATCTCACACACATCAGAAGGCGGCCATACCTGGAAAAACTGGCGCGCCTACCTGCATAAATTCTTTCCACTGCTTTTCAATTGACAGGGGAAAAGATGAGAAATAAAAGAGCGGCTTCGAGGCCAGGAGTATGCATCATGAATAACACTCGAGCAATCACTCTATTCCTGCTATTTTTGGCATTCATCCCCCTCTCCTGCCGTGAGAAACCGGAGGCTGACCTGGTTCTCTTCAATGGCAAGATCGCTACCGTTGACAACGATTTTTCGATCCAGCAAGCCGTAGCGGTCAAGGGGGATCGGATCGTCTTTGTCGGCAGCAAAGATGGTGTCGCCGCGTATATCGGAACCGGCACCGAGGTGATCGAGCTCGATGGAAAGCTCGTGCTGCCGGGACTGATCGATGGGCATGCGCACATGCATAACCTCGGCGAAGAGCTCATGAACCTGGATATCTATGGTGCCACCAGCTTTCAGCAGATCGTCGATAAAGTGGCAAAGCGCGCCAAGGCTGCCAAACCGGGAGAATGGATCATCGGCGGCCGCTGGGATCAAAACAACTGGGAAGAGAGGACATTTCCCGAACATGACACCCTCAGTGAGGTCTCCCCGGACAATCCGGTGTTCCTGCGCCGGGTCGACGGCAACTCCGCTTTCGTCAACCAGAAGGCCCTCGATATGGCCGGCATCACAAATGATACACACGATCCATTCGGCGGAGTGATCCACCGTAAGCCCAGCGGAGAAGCCTCAGGAGTCCTGATCAACAAG
>JBGUED010000102.1:0-7385 GCA_041821525.1 Candidatus Aminicenantaceae bacterium
AGGCCCGTATTGACATGATAGTCGCGCTGTGCCGGGATTACCGGTTCCGGCTGTTGAAATTCGATGCGGTCGTGGGACAGCTGCGGGACGAAAAACAGGATGCGTTTATCAGAATGATGACGGAGTGTAGGCGATACAGCCCCGACCTGATCCTGCTCAACCACCGCCTCAATCTCAATCGGGAGGCCAAGAGACATGTGACCACATCCCTCTGGGAGGGGGCGGAGACCTACATCGATGTCCACATGTTCAATCGCGGCGTGACCGCGCCCCATCACCGTGCCGGTGCCCTGTCGCGAGACCTTGTGCCCGGGCTCAAGCGCCTTACAGAAGACCACGGTGTGTGTCTATCCTCCTGCCTCGATTACTGGGAGGATGACCTGATTCTGCAGGCCTTCAATCGTTCGCTCCTGCTCTCTCCCCAGTTATATGGAAATCCCTGGTTCCTCCGGGACGACGAGTTCCCCAAACTTGCCCGAATCTTTAACTTGGCCCTCAAGTACCGGGATATCATGGTCGATGGCATTGTCCTACCCAGGGACAGATACGGGGCCAAGGCGGTCAGCCGGGGGGATGGAGACACACGATTGATCACATTCCGGAACCTTGCTTGGGAGCCATTTGAAGCGACCCTGAAGCTGGATGAGGAGATCGGGCTTGATTTGAAAAGTGGGATTGAGATCCGGATTCTGCACCCGGTCGAGAGGATATTGGGAGTTTTCAGAAGAGGGGACGAGATCCCGATCACGGTCGATCCTTTCCGTTCTTCTCTCGTATTGGTCACGCCATCTGGTCGGGGCGGCCTGGGTGTTATTGGCTGCGATTATGAGGTGATCTCTGCTGTCCCGGGAAAGCCCGTGCGCATCGACGTGAAGGGGATGCCGGGCACGGCCCACTCGATCCGGCTGCAATCGGGAGACGGGCGTTTCAGCAGAGCCATCCTTGACGGGATAGAGACCCCGGAACTGGTGGAAGGAAAGGCATTTCGGGTGTCTTTCCCGGGAGTACCCTTGGCTGATGCCTTTCACAGGAAGCTCGCCGACCTGGATTCGGTCTCGATACCTGCGGATGCAGAGGCTCTCTATGAGGCCACCATGTTCGCGGCCGACAACAATGCCCTGGAAGTGCGCTCTCTGTTGAGATCGGGTGAAACGAATATCTCTGAGGTCAGGGCCGCACGGGATTCTTTCCTGAAGCAGGAGCTCTTTGTCGACAGGGGCCTCTGGGATCGTTACATGTTCGATGGCGACCTGGAATCGGCCTTCTATTTAAGCAGGCGGTGGGGTGCTTCCGGTGCGATCAACCGCGGCTCTTTACGGTTGGACTTCGGGGCCCCGACTTCCATTGACGAGCTGGTCATAAACGTGGGAAGCGAACACGCCCTCCAACCCTGGAAGACAGAAGAGGCCCTGTTCCTGGAAACGTCCTCAGACCTGGCTGATTGGAAGGCCCAAAAGATCCTGGCCGGCAAGGTCATGAGAATAAAACTCGATCCTTCCAGCCCCATTAGGTATGTCCGATTCAGGGGATTCCCGGAAAGGATCCTGGAGGTCGATGGATTCCTGGAGGGGAAGCCGCTCGATAGGTCGAAATGGAGGGGGTCCCACCTGTTCAGCCCTTTTAGCCGGATCAAGGTCTTTCGAGCCTGGGAGTCTTCCTTTAGGCTGAGTCAGATCCCAAGGGGCAGCTATCTGGCCATCGCCCTGGAAGGAAAGCATGGTGTCGAAGGCGCCTATGCAGCAGTCCGCGTTGATGGAAAACCTGTCGGAGCCCCAGACAGGAGCCCATCCTATCCGGGGAATCCCTGGGAAAACACCATAGACAATGCCTCGTCCCACTACACGTACTATGTGCCCCTCGATGAGGATATGATCGATCGAAAGATCGATGTGGTCGTATTGGGGCTTGATGATGAGCATCTGGATTTCAAGCCCAGCGTCTACATAACCGCCTACCCGCCTCCTTATGTGACGAAACAGCTTCTTCTGTACAGATAAGGCGGGAAAGTCACTCGAACTTCAGAGTCTTAGACGGATCGGCGCTGGCCGCCTTGACAGCCTGGAAGCTTATGGTCAGCTGGGCGATGAGCAGGGCCGCTGCCCCGGCCAGCAGGAAGATCCACACCTCGACACCGATCCGGAAGGCGAAGTTCTGGAGCCAGCTGTACATGATGAAGTAGGCCGCCGGCAGGGCAAAGACAAAGGCGATCAGGATGAGCCGCGCGAAGTCCTTGCTGAGCAGGACCACGATCTTCGAGGCCGTGGACCCCAGCACCTTGCGGATACCGATCTCCTTTGTGCGCAGCTCCGCGGTGTAGGCCGAAAGCCCGAACAGCCCGATGCTGGCTATCACGATCGCGAGGACCGAAAAGATCCCGAAGATCTGCCCGGAGGTCTGCTCGTTGCGGTAGAGCTCGGCCAGTTTGTCGTCCAGGAAGTAGGAGCTGAAAGGCTGCTCCGGGGCGAACTTGTTCCAGGTCTCCTCCAGCGATCCCAGCACGGAGCGAGTGTTTTCCGGCCGGAAGCGGACGTTGAGCAGTGGGTATATCCCGCGCTGCTGCTCCGGAGCGTTCTCGAATGAGAAAAGCGCAAAGGAATCGATGTCCTCGTGCAGCGAGTTGTAGTGGAAGTCCTTGAAGACCCCGACCACGGTGTAATCTCCGACGGGTTCGCCCGGATCGCCGATGCGCTTGACCTTCATCCCCACCGGATCGGCCCAGCCGAATTCCCGGGTGGTGGCCTCGTTGATGAGGACGTTCCAGGTGTCGTCGAACTCTCTCTGGAATCCACGGCCCTCTACGATCTCGATGCCCATGGTCTCGATGTAGTCGTCATCGATGGTGATGGCGCGGGTGGTTTTGATCTCGGAATCCTCCTGCGCCTGGAACATGACGCCGTAGTAGAATCCCCCCTGGATCACGGTGTTGGAACCGGCGAGGTCAAGGACTCCCGGGATACTGAGTGCTTCCTGCTTGAAGGCCTCGGCCTGCATACCCAGCGAGTAGGCCCTCTCCACCACCATCAGGTTCTTTTCCTCGAATCCCATGTCCTTGTTCTGCATGAAGCCCATCTGGCGTGAGACCGTGAGGGTCATGGAGATGAGGACGATCGAGATCGCGAACTGGAAGATGACCAGGATGTTGCGCAGGCGCACGCCTTTACGGGAGGTGGAAAAGCGCCCCTTGAGTACGGTGGCCGGGCGGTAAGCGGACAGCATGAAGGCCGGGTAACTTCCTGCCAGGAGGCCCACTCCGATCCCCAGTGCCAGGAGCCCCAGCAGGAAGGCGGGATTCCCCAGGAAGTCGATCTCGAGCTGCTTGCCGGCCAGCTGGTTGAAGATCGGCAGGATCAGCTGGATAAAGATTGCGGCGAACACCATGCTAATGAGGCTGACCATCAGGGATTCCATCAGGAACTGGCGGATGAGGGATCCGCGCAGGGAGCCCACGATCTTGCGGATCCCCACCTCACGGGCGCGCTGGACAGCGCGGGCCGTGGCCAGGTTCATGAAGTTGATGCAGGCGATCAGGATCAGGAAGAGCGCGATGGCGATCAGGATGTAGACGTACATGATGTTGCCATTGGGCTTGATCTCGTTGGTGAGATGCGAGGTCAGGTGGATGCTGCCAATGGGCTGCAGAAAATAGTCGTACCCGTTGCCGGCTGCCACGTATTCCTGGTAAGAGATCCCGGCGCGGGCCTGGATCTGGCCGGCTGCGTAGCGCTCCACCAGGTCCGGCATCTTGGCCTCGATGGCCGCCGGCGAGGTGCCTTCTTTCAGTCGTATGTACGCGTACACCGAGAACGAGGCATAGTTGGGCTGCCGTGTGAGACCTGTGAGCTCGAGCGATGCTACAAAATCGAATTCCATGTGAGAGTTTTTGGGGACATTCTCGCAGACGCCCGAGACCAGGAACTCGCCCTGAGGGGTTGAGATGCGCTTGCCCAGCGCGTCTTCGTCCCCGAAATACCGGAGGGCCGTCTGCTCGGTCAGGACCAGGCCGTTCTGGCTGGAAAAGACCTGCTCGGGATCGCCCTTGATCAGGCGCAAATTGAAGAATTCGAAGAAGTTCTCGGCCACGAAAAGGACCTTGTCCTCTTCGAAGGTCTGGTCGTCGTACCGAAAGACCACGTCGTTGAGTATCCTGAAAAACCGGGTCATCTCTTCGATCTCAGGGAGGTCGTTGAGCATGGCCTCCGGGATGGAGTGGGGGATGATGGCATAGAAGACCACATTGTCCGGGTAGATGCGCTCCAGGGCCACTCGATAGAGGTTGTCTGCGTCTTCGTGGAAGTTGTCGTACGAAAACTCGTCTGTGACGTGGACCATGATCAGAAAGAAGCAGGCGATCCCCACTGAGAGCCCGACGATGTTGATGACTGAAAAAAGCTTCCGTTTCCATAGATTCCGCAGCGCGACCTTCATGAAGTTCTTGATCATGGCACAACTCTCCTTGCATTTATATACGTGCAATAGAGGAGTTCGGTTTCCTGACTTCTCTGGTTGTGGGTCTCCTCCAGGAGGATGAGACATTCAATCCCGGGCTGCCCGGCTTGACGTGTTTAGCTCATCTAACTAATATGAGCCTCAATGTCCTGCTTCTCAAGGAGTGATCGTATGCTGCGCATTTTGAAGCATCTTTGTCTTTGCATAATGTTTATTCTTGTGACCTCCCCCCTTCTGACCGCTAAGCCTGCCCCTGGAAAGAGTCCGTGGGCGTTCGGGATCTATGCCGGATGGAGCGGCGGCCTTGGCTGGGATTTCGATTGGCATTACCGCTCCTCCCTCTCCGATAAAACCACCCTGGGGGGACATCTGGGGGCCTACACTCGATATGAGATTTCGGATGTATTCGGAATACAGCTGGATGCAAACTACCAGGCCGGAACCAATGAGTGGACTTTTCAGTATTGGGATTGGCCCGAAGAGCAAGGGGAGGATCGATTCGGAGTATTCTCCCTCTCATTGCAGGGAGCCCTCCACTTCCTGCCCGCCCCTCGCCTCCGGATCTATGGATTGGGAGGGGGTGGCATAAGTTCGGGCGCATGGGGGGAATACGGCGGTTTTTCCGATCTCTATTACCACCTGGTTGTCGGACTGGGGATCAAGTTCGGCCTTTCCTCCTCCCGCAGCCGGCCGGCGCTTTGTCTGGGCGGCACGTTTCACCACCTCATGGATCCGGTCGGCGGATCGACCCAAACCGCCGATTATATTAGTTTGAGCCTGGGCCTGGAATTCTGACTACTTTTTTTCGGGACTCCAGGTCCCGGACGAGCCGTCTCCGGCCTGCCACTCGCCTTCCATGGTGGATTCGGACACCTTCATCGCAAAGTCAACGATCAGGTCCCCTATGGGGGTTATGGCAGTGGCCTTAAATTTTAAGATGCCGCTTTCCAGGGAAGCCTCTTCGATCTCGCAGTCGAGGTAGCCCATGTCGTCTTTGATGGTCCCGGAGAGGCTCTCGTCCTCGTGTTTCAATATCAGTGTCATGACCAGCTCGGCCCCCGCACTTTCGGCGAAGGTGGGGCCTTCCCATGTCCCGGTCAGATCGACGGCCTCGCGTGCAACCAGCAAGCTGAAGCCGAAAGACAATGTCATCACCAGCAGAATAATGTGCAGTTTTTTCATATATATCTCCGTCTCTGATTTTACTATAAATACGTATGGAACTCTAAAATAGTTCGGTCGGCTGAGGCATGGCAGCCCAAATCCTGGTATAATGCGAGAAATTTGCCTGGTTCAATGAGCGAGGAATCGACAGAATGTACAGAAGGCTGCGCAACATCCCCGCCCGGATCCCGTTTCGCATCTTTGTCCAGAACCTGCGTCTGCGCGGCCTGTGGGGAAACGTTCGAGAGGCCATCGCCGGCTCGGATCAGGACTTCACCACCGTCAGGCTGAGCAAGGCCATCTTCCTGCTGGCCCTGCCCATGGTGCTCGAACTGGTCATGGAGTCGGTGTTCGCCGTGGTGGACATCTTTTTTGTGGCCAAGCTGGGAGCTGGTGCAGTGGCCACAGTGGGCATCACGGAGTCGCTGCTCACCATCGTCTATTCGCTGGCGGTTGGGTTGTCTACTGCCACCACCGCCCTGGTCTCCCGGCGTATTGGCGAGAAGAATCCCGATGCCGCGGCCGTCGCCGCTGTCCAGGCGATCCTGACCGGAGTCCTCATCTCGCTCCTCATCTCTGTGCCGGGAGTGCTGTTTGCTAAGGATATTCTCAGGCTGATGGGATCTGCTCCCGAAACCATCCGGTCCTTTTCCGGGTACACTGCGATCATGCTGGGATCCAATGTCATCATCATGCTGCTTTTTATTATCAATGCTGTTTTTCGCAGCAGTGGCGATGCCGCCATCTCCATGCGGGTACTCTGGTTTGCCAACATCATCAATATCGTGCTGGATCCCTGCCTGATTTTTGGGTGGGGGCCCTTCCCCGAACTGGGCGTCCTGGGGGCGGCGGTTGCCACCAACATCGGGAGGGGATTGGCCATACTGTACCAGTTCTACCTCCTTTTCCGGGGCGGGAAACGGGTGCAGATTCAAAGGCGGCACCTGAAGGTCGACTTTGGGATCATGAAACGTTTGATCCGGCTGGCTGTTGGGGGTATCGGTCAGTCCCTGATCGCCACTTCCAGCTGGATCGGCATGGTGCGGATCGTGTCGGTGTTTGGAAGCGCTGTCCTGGCTGGCTACACCATTGCCATCCGGATCGTCATCTTTTCCATCTTGCCGGCGTGGGGCCTGAGCAATGCCGCCGCCACCCTTGTGGGGCAGAACCTGGGAGCGAAGAAGCCGGAGCGAGCCGAACGTGCGGCCTGGCTCACCGGCGTCATCAACATGCTGTTCATGGGTGGGGTTGCGTCCTTCCTCATTGTCTGGCCGGGCTTTTTCATCCGGCTGTTTATCCAGGATCCGGCGGTCGTCGCATCCGGCATCCTCTGCCTGCGCTGGTTGGGTTACGGCTATGTGTTTTACGGCCTGGGAATGGTCATGGTCAACTCCTTCAACGGCGCCGGCGATACGGCCACGCCCACCTTCATCAACCTCTTCTGTTTCTGGATGCTGGAGATCCCCCTGGCCTATGTCCTGGCTCTCACCCTGGGATTGGGGGAGCGGGGCGTTTACATCGCCATCCTGGCCGCCGAGACCATGATGACTGTGGCGGCCGTAGTGCTCTTCCGCCGGGGTCGCTGGAAAACCCGGGAGGTGTGATCCCGATCCTTCTTTGCGATCTCGAATCTCTATCAGTCCTGCCCTTGGGTGAGACCAACATTTCCAGAACTGAAAGCATGTGCGATCAACAATGGATTGTCCCCATCTGTCTTCGTCGGAAAATGTTTGGTTTTTTCTGATTTGTTTATAAAAATGAAACTCATTCGGATA
>JBGUED010000103.1:0-7374 GCA_041821525.1 Candidatus Aminicenantaceae bacterium
GTGGGTGGTCGGCGGCCTGTTGAGCTTTTTCGGTGCCTTGAGCTTTGCCGAGCTGGGGGCCGCCTATCCCCAGGCGGGCGGCGTGTACATCTATCTGCGGGAATCCTATGGTTCACTGATCGCCTTCCTCTTTGGCTGGACCCTGTTCCTGGTGATCGATTCCGGTGCCATCGCCACACTGGCGGTTGCCTTTTCCACCAAATACCTCCCATTCTTCTTCCCCATGTCCACCCTTGTCGCCAAGCTGGTGGCGGTCTTGTTCATCGTGGTCCTGGTCGGTGTCAATTATGTGGGTGTTCGCTGGGGCGCCAACCTCCAGAACCTCCTCACCGTGATCAAGTTCGCCGCGCTGGCCGGAGTATGCGTGGTCGTGTTTGCCTTTGCTCCGGGAGATCCGTCACATATCGTGTCTCCCGCTCCCGGGTCATTCAACCTGAACCTGCTGGGCAGCTTCGGCGTGGCGTTGGTGGCCGTGCTCTGGGCCTACAAAGGGTGGGAGGCCGCTACCTACAGCGTAGGGGAGACCCGCAATCCGGGAAGGAACCTTCCTCTGGGGCTCTTTATCGGCACGGTGTCTGTGATTGGGATATATCTCGTCACCAACCTGGCGTATCTCTATGTCTTTCCAACCAGCGCGATCGCCCAATCCGACCGCATCGCCAGCGATGCCATGAGCCTGGCCATCGGACCGGTGGGCGCTTCGGTGATCGCCATCATCATCCTGTTTTCCATCACCGGCGCGGCTAACCAGGTGCTGCTGACCTCGCCTCGCGTGTACTATGCCATGGCCCGCGACGGGCTGTTTTTTAAACGAACCGCCGATGTGCATGCCCGGTTTCTGACCCCCCATGTTTCCATCCTGGCCATCGGGGGGTGGAGCATCGTGCTCAGCATGTCGGGAACATTCGAGCAGCTCTTCACCTACGTCATTTTCGGTCAGTGGATCTTCTTCGCCCTGACGGCCGGCGCGGTGATCATCCTGCGCAGGAAGCGGCCGGACCTCAAGCGCCCCTACCGCGTGTTCGGTTACCCAATAACGCCCATCATATTTATCCTGTCGGCCATGTTCATTTCCTTGAACACCCTGATCAACCAGTTCTGGAACGCCCTGGTCGGCCTTATCATCATCTCGATAGGCCTGCCTGCCTACTTTTATTGGAAGCGTAAGGCCTCCCGGACGGATCCTTGAATATATTTCTCGGAACCCATGCCTAATATGTGATCCTCCGGCCGACTAATACCCTATGGAGAACCCATGATGAACGATGGAAATGACTGCTGCGGCACCTGTCCCTTCAATGGGGTGAACAAGGGGAAACTGACTCCTGCCGACAAAAAGGCGAATTTTTTCTGTGAGATACGCGATTTTGTGATCCAGGATCCTTACGGAACCTACTGCAACAACCATCCCATCCGGAATCCCCTCTGGCTGCGAACCCCGCGCGGCCCCATCTGGACGGCCGTGCACGTCTCCTTCGATTCCAAACCCCTGGACCCGGGAATCCAGCTCCCAGCCGAACTGGTTCCCCCTCAGGGAGAGGGCAACTACTTCCGTATCCCCTTTTTTCGGCTGGTCAGGCCCCTGTCAGGCGAGGCCGGGATCTGTTCCCAATGCGGGGCCGCCAGCGAGAAATCGATCATCCTGATGCTGGAACAAGAGAAAATGTTTTTTTGCAGCGCGGCCCACTACTTCGAGTGGTGGCTGAAAACCGATCCCACAGCCATCACCTACCAGGTCCGGACGCCCCTGGACCAGGAAGCCATCCGGTATCGGCTCAAGGCCCTGCCGGAAAAACTGTCCGACGGCTTGTCTGTCCTGGCGGAGGGCGAGCGAGAGTGGGTGCGCGATGTCCTGCGTGAGATCGATGACCTGCTCACTGAAATCCGGAACGGGAGGAACGAGCTGATGTACAAGGCCGTCTACGCGGACGAGCCGGAGTTCGAAAATCCCCAGTTCCAGGACAAGCTTTCACCCCATCTCCTTCACATCCAGTCGGGGCTGACAGTGGTCGGAGATCTCCTGCGCAGGGACGACCTGAATTACCAGGCTATCAGCGAAAGCGTGTCTCAGATCGGAAAGGCTGTGGGAGCCTATCTCCGCCAGGATGGGACCCGGATCTAGCGGTACAGGCCCGCCTTATCCCACTTTCTGATGATTTCTTCGACCAGACCGGCCACCCGATCGTTGACCTTCCTGAAATATTCTTCTGCCTGGTCCCGGTCAAAGGTCGGATAACCCTGGCCCTCCTCGTACAGCAGGATGGAGGCCGCCACCGGCACGGCATACCAGGCATTCCCCGCCGGATTCACAACGGCCATTTCCGGATCATACTGCTCCGGATGGATGTGTTCCGGCGCCACGGCCTGGATATAGGCGGTCTCGTTGTTCCCGGCATGGCCGCCGTTCTGCTCGAAGACGGCAAAGGTGTCCTCCGAGGCCAGCGTCCACCAGTTGACGACCAGGATGCGCACCCGGCTCTGGTTGGAGACGGCCTCGGCAGCCCGCTTGAGGGCATTCGTGTTCCCACCGTGACCGTTGAGGATGATGATGTTCTTGAACCGGTTGGCGGCCAAGCCGCTTAGGATGTCCTGGATGAAGGGGGAGTAAGAGTCCTCCCGGACCGAGATGGCGCCGGGATAGGCCGCCATAGCCTCGGTGATCCCGTAGTTCAGGGTGGGTGCGATGAGGGCATTCAGCCGCGGGGCGATCTCCCGGCTCATGGCTTGAGGCGCCAGATTGTCCGTCCCATTGGGGATTACGCCGTGCGGCTCGATCGATCCCACAGGGAGCAGCACGGTCTCGATTTTCTCCGGCACAAAGCTCGAAAACTCCTGCCAGGTGATGAGGTTCATCTCCCGTGTCGTGGGGCCTTCCGGTTCGTCCGAGGCTGCATAGGCACCGCTCAACAGCAGGAGCGCAAAGACGGTGATCGTCAGAATAAACACTTTCCCCATGGTCAGGCCTCCTTTGTGAGAAATGATTTGGTATTGAACTCGGGACCATTCTATCACAGGTAGGTAAAATTGGGCAGCCAGGCCGCACGCCGAGGTTTGGTGGCACATCCGGAAGTGAGGGAGAAATAGGATCAGGAAAGGGAAGGCGATTTGATTGAGGCTTCAGTTGCGGGCATCGCCTCCCTTTCCCCGTGTTTGTTGACCCACCTTTTTGATTTCACTATCCCGCCTTTTGAAAACATCCTGTCTTTTCAACAGTAGGCAGGAGTCGGGTGTCTGTCAATCATTTTCAGGGAAATGTCGGTATTTGCCGTTATATGTCGCACTATGTCGCATGGTTCAACTCCGCCTACGGTCTGTGCTATACTCAAGGCACCAAACAGATGGAGGAGCGGGATGGCACAATCGGGGCCTTTAAAGAGGCGAGGTTTTATGAAGCTCGGGATGAAATGCGGGCTTGCATTCCTGACCGTGCGGCACGTGGGGGGCGGCTTCCGTGGGTCTGGAGTCCATGGGACAGCGGATGCCAGGATCCGCCGGATCCTGGGAAAATACGGCAGCGAATTCGGCGGGACAGCCGGCCTTAAGGAGAACTGACATGTCTGTGTTCGAAGTCGAAAGCTGGCTGGTGGGCGAGGGCCAGGAAGTACGGCACACAGAAGCCATGCGGGGATGGCTCAGGTTTGTCAAGCAGAACCGTGAGCTTTTCAAGGAGTGGAAGAGCGTCCGGTATTTCGTCAAGACTTTTGCCGGGGAGGAGTCGGAACGGCATTTTGTCATGTGGGAATATAACAGCCTGGCGGATTTCGAGGCCTACAAGAAGCGGCGTGGGGACTACACGGGTCCGTATGCCGAGTACAAGAAGCACGATCCTTACTACATGGGTGTCTTCCAGCACGGCACCATGCGCCTCGAGGTGTGGAAGGATCTGGACAGGGACCTCTGGGTGGAATGACGTGAACCTCCTCAGGATGCTGGCCGGTACGGCAATGCTTGTGATGATCGGGGCCGGGGCTGAGGCACAGGTCAAGGTCGGTCTAGAGAACCTGCTGGCCGATCACCTGGATTTGATCAAAGGCAAGCGGCTCGGCATCATCACCAACCACACCTCCCTGGATGCCCGCGGCCGGCACATCGTGGATCTCCTGTCCCGTCACACCCGCGTAACGGCGGTGTTCGGACCCGAGCATGGATTTCTGGGTGATGTCGAAGATGTCACCGGCGTCCGGGATTCCACCTATAAGGAGATCCCGGTCTACAGCCTTCACGGTGAGTTTTCTTCGCCCACACCAAAGATGCTGAGCGAAGTGGATGTGCTGGTGTACGATATTCAGGATGTGGGAGTCAAATTCTACACCTATATCTCCAGCCTATTCCTGTCCATGGCGGCGGCTGCCCAAGCCGGCATCCCCGTGATCGTGTGCGACCGGCCCGATCCTGTGACCGCTTCCCGGGTGGAGGGCGCCATCACCAGCCCGGCCTTCTCCAGCTTCGTGGGCGTGATCCCCCTGCCCTCCCGATACGGTATGACCGTGGGAGAGCTGGCGGAGCTTTTTAATGCCGAACGCTTCGGCGGGTTCAGCATCGGAGCGGACCTGACCGTCATCCCCATGAAGGGATACGAGCGCGGCATGTGGTATGACGAGACCGGATTTCCCTGGACCGGGACCTCCCCCAACATGCAGACTTTGGAAACGGCCGTCATCTATCCCGGAATGTGCCTGCTGGAGGGAACCAATCTGTCCGAAGGCCGCGGCACGGATTTTCCTTTCCTGATCGTAGGCGCCCCCTACGTCGATCCCCGAAAATGGCTGGAGGCCCTGCCCGATGCCGTGTTGATCGGGGTAGAGGCCGTCCCGGTGACCTTCCGTCCCCGATCCATCCCCGGGAAGGTCTCCAAACCCAAGTACCAGGGGAAGCTGTGCCAGGGACTGCGCTTCACGGTCTCGGACCGAGACGTGTTCAAGCCCATCCCCCTGACTGTGGCCCTGCTGTGCGCCGCGCAAAAACTCTGGCCAGCCCACTTCGCGATGAGTACATACCTGGATAAGCTCTGGGGCAATGAGGCTCTCCGCGCCATGGTGACGGAAGGGTCGGTTCCCAACGAGATCCTGGCGACCTGCCGAGCCGGGATCGAGCGTTTCAAATCTGTGAGGGAAAAGTATCTGATTTACAAGTGATCTAAGTGCAGGCTGGGACCTATCCAGCTCTCTCTGTGAGGGGAAGATGAAAAAAGCATATTTGGTGTTCCTCCTGTCGCTTTGCCTGCTGCTGCCGGCTTTGCTGTGCAGTCAGGAGTACAGTCCAAACTGGGATTCGCTGGACAAGAGGCCCATGCCGCAGTGGTTCCTGGATGCCAAGTTTGGGATCTTTATCCACTGGGGCGTGTACTCGGTCCCAGCCTGGCGCAGAGTCACGTCTGCGCGCTATGCCTCCTATGCCGAGTGGTACTACGCCCGGGTCATGTTCGACCGGGAGAACGGGGGGATGGAGTTTCACGACCGCGTTTACGGCAGGGATTTCGAGTATCGGGATTTTGCCCTGATGTTCCGCGCCGAACTCTATGATCCCGATTATTGGGCCGAGCTCTTTGCGCGCTCCGGGGCCAGGTATGTGGTACTCACCTCCAAGCACCACGACGGATACTGTTTGTGGCCCACGAAGAGCCCCTTCAAAAAGGAGTGGAACAGCATGGAGGTCGGACCGAAACAGGACCTGGTGGGGGATCTGGCCACGTCCGTGAGGCGCCGGGGCCTTCGCTTCGGGCTCTATTACTCCATCATCGAGTGGGAGAGCAACTCGACTCACCGTACCGAAACCGGGTATTTTATCCCGAAGCCGCTGGTGGAAAAGTACCGCATCCCTGAGGATCGGTATGTCGATGACCACCTGATCCCGCAGCTCAAGGAGTTGGTCATGAACTACCAGCCAGCCGTGATCTTCGGGGATGCGGGGGAGTGGGACCATACCGCAGCCGAATGGAAGACCTTGGATTTCCTGGCATGGCTTTACAACGAGGCCCCGAACAGGGACGAGGTCGTGGTCAACGACCGGTTCGGAAAAGACATGCCAGGAAAGCACGGCGATTATTATTCCAGCGAGTATCAGGATGCCGAGAGCCTAGGGACCTATCATCCCTGGGAGGAGAGCCGGGGTATCGGAGGATCTTATGGATTCAATCGGGCTGAGAACATCGATGACTACCAGACCTCGGAGGCGCTCGTGCACGAGCTGGTCGATATCGTAAGCCGCGGCGGAAACCTGCTGCTGAACGTGGGCCCCACGGCCGATGGTCGGATCCCGGTTATCATGCAGCAGCGCCTGCTGGATATCGGCGGGTGGCTCGAAGTCAACGGCGAAGCCGTCTACGGGACGCGTCCCTGGGAAGGGGCCCCACAGAACCGGGGACAGGATGAGACGGTGTTCTTCACGCAAAAGGGCCCGGATCTGTATGTCCTCTGCACGCGCTGGCCGCAGGACGGACTCGTAGTCCAGGGGCTGAACCGGGAAGAGGACCTGAGGGTCGGCATGCTGGGCTACGAGGGCGAGGTCTCTTGGAAATACGGCTCGGGCATCCTCAAGATCGAGCCTCCTGAGTTGAATCCCGCTGAGGTGCCCGGTCTCTATGCCTGGGTGTTCAAGATCAGCCGGGCTCCAGTGAACCCTCAGTAAAGCCGCAGGGCTCTCAGTTCGAGGCGAAGGATTTTAGGACACAGCTGGCTGGATTAGCCCGGATCTTATTGAGAGCCTTGGATTCGATCTGCCGGATCCTCTCGCGGGTGACTTTGAATTTCAGGCCCACCTCTTCCAGCGTGTGCTCCCTTTCGTTGCTCAATCCGAACCGCATTCGCAAGATCTTGGACTCCCGCTCGGAAAGCTGCTCCAGGGCGCCCTCGATCCGTTCCTTTAGGCTGATGTGGATCACTGTATCCGGAGGGGAGGGCATGTCAGGGTCCTGCAGGAAGTCGCCAAGCTGTCCGTCGCCGTTAGTCCCGACCGGAGTCTCGATGGAGACGGGATCCTTTATTATCTTGCGCAGTTTCTTTATTTTACTTAGGGGGAGCTTCATCTTCTCGGACAGCTCTTCGGTGGTTGGCTCCCGGCCCGTGGTCTGCATGTAGGCCTTTGTGATCCTGTGCAGCTTCTGGAGCTGTTCTGTGACGTGGACCGGGACTCGAATGGTGCGGCCCTGGTCGGAGATGGCCCGGGTGATAGCCTGTCTGATCCACCAGGTGGCATAGGTGGAGAATTTATTCCCCATACGGTACTCAAATTTTTCCACGGCCCGCATCAGGCCCATGTTCCCCTCCTGGATCAAGTCCAAGAGCTGCAAGCCCCTGTGCTGGTATTTCTTGGCGATGGAGACCACCAACCGCAGGTTGGCGGAAACCAGCGCCTTTTTAGCCTCGTCCCGTATGC
>JBGUED010000104.1:0-7318 GCA_041821525.1 Candidatus Aminicenantaceae bacterium
CGATGGCGATGAGGTTGGGCGGGCTGCCGATGGGAGTTCCCACCCCGCCGATGGAGGCGGCGTAGGCCAGGGTCAGGAGCAGGACCACTCTGTACGGCGTCCGGTTTCCATTGCCACCGCCCTTTTCGATCGCGTCAAGGACTCCCAGGGCGATGGGGAACATCATGGCCGTGGTGGCGGTATTGCTGAGCCACATCGAGAGCACGAGGGACACCAGGCCCATGGCGAAGAGGATGCGGATCTTGCTGCCGGCGATGGACCTATGCGAGAGGACCGCATAGGCTAGCTTCCGGTCAAGGCCGTGCACACACATGGCGCGGGCCAGCACAAAACTGCCCAGGAACAGGAAGATGATGGGATTGGCAAAGGGAGCCAGGGCCGCAGGGGCGGAAGCGACGCCGAGAGCCGTGATCAGGACCGGGATCAGCAGTGCGGTCATGGGGATCGGGATGCACTCGGTCACCCACCAGACCACGACCAGCAGGAAGATCGCCAGGAGCCGGTGGGCGTTGGGGGATTCGGTGAGGACCGGGGATGTCAGTGCCAGGATGAAGAGAGTGGGTCCCAGCAGGAATCCCACCAGCTTGCGCTTTACCATGGATCACTTCTCAGTGCTTTCGGGCTTCACGGCCCACAGCATGAGCCCATAGCCTCTCTGGAAGAAGAACAGCCTGTCCAGCCGGGACAGCAGCCAGAGCAGGGGATAGATCACAGAATAGGCCCGGAAAACTCCCCTGCGTCGAGTGAATTCTTCGGCTGTTGACGGTCGGATATGTCCGTCCCGAAGGTCCGGGGCCGGTTCGGCAGAGCCGTAGATCCGGATGTATAGGAAATTGAGCACAAGCTCCATGGCCTCGGTGATGAAGCCGGAGAAGCTCTTGTGTTTTACGGTGTAGAGCCCGGCTTCCTCCAGCATGTGTTCGAGGTTTTTCAGCGTGTATCCCTCTCGCTTGTGACCGTAAAACTCCATCCTCATCCCCAACCTGGGTCGAAGCCTGTTCAAAAGGAAGGGGAATCCGGTGCGGGGCGTGGCCAGGAGCAGGCGCCCTCCCTTTTTCAATATGCGGTGGATCTCGGCGAGGCATGCCTGATCATCCTCCAGGTGCTCCAGATAATCGAGGCTCACGACCATGTCCAGGGATTCGTTCTGGAAAGGCAGTTGGCCTTCTGTGATCTGAATCAGGTTTTTTTCCAGCAGTGCCTGAGAGGTCTTCAGGTTCACGGAGTCCAGATCCGCGCTGATCCAGTCCCCTCCTCGTTGACGCAGGAAATAGCTGAGGATCCCCTGGGCACAGCCCAGGTCGAGGATCGTATCCGTATCCGCGACAGAGAGATGCCTCTCCAGAATTTTTATCTTTTCCCTTTTTTTGAGAGATTTGCCGACCAGGCGGAGCTGCCAGTGTGTGACCTGCATCGGCGCCATTATATGGATATTTGCCCAAAAAGACAACCTGACACCAGGGGAAAACTCGAGCGCTCCGGGTGGGTGACAACATGATGAAGATGTCCAAGGGCGTGGCGAAAAGTTGGGTGGGATACACAGTGGGGGAGGGACTGGAAGGCTTGACGGGGAGATGGCAAGGCAATAAAATGAAAGGCATGAAGATTGAAACAGTAGTCGTGGGCGCACTGGAGACCAACTGCTATCTGGTCTACTGTGAAAATACTCTCGAGTGTGCGGTTATCGACCCGGGTGCCGATCCCGGGAAGATCATTCGTGCTATCAAGGAAGAGAACCTCAAACCCGTGGTGCTGGTCAACACGCATGGGCATGTCGATCACGTCGGGGCCAACAAGGACATCAAAGACCGCTTCGACGTCCCCCTGCTGCTCCACGAAGAGGATGTACTGCTGCTTCAGAACGTACTCCTCTCTGAGATCGCGTTTCTGCTGGGGGCTCAGGCGTCGCCAGACCCGGATTCCTTCCTGCGCGAAGGCGATGAGGTCCGATTCGGGGATGCCTGTCTTCAGGTCCTGCACACTCCCGGCCACTCGCGCGGGAGCATCAGCCTGCAGGGCGAGGGTCTGCTGCTCTCCGGCGACACGCTGTTTTGCGGGGGTGTGGGGCGAACCGATCTTCCGGGAGGGTCCTGGGACGAGCTGGTCCGTTCCATCCAGGAACGGATCTTCACCCTGGATGGTAATACTCGTGTCTATCCGGGACATGGGCCTACCACGACCGTTGACCAGGAGAAGGACGCAAATCCATACGTGAGATGAGAACCCTGCCCTCAAGTCCCGAGGGGATCAGCCAGGCCTTTTTTGAGTACCTTTCCGTGGAAAAGGGGCTGGCCCCCAACACCATTGCCTCCTATGACCGGGACCTCAGGAAGCTTTTTCTTTTTTTTGAGAAGGAGAAGGTATGGTGGAAGAAGGCGGAGGAGGATCATCTGATCAGATTCATCCAGCATCAGAGCCGGGCCGGCCTCTCGGCTCGCTCTGTGGCCCGGCTGGTCTCGACTCTCCGTGCCTTCTACCGCTTTCTGGTGCTGGATGGTGCCGTCAAGATCAATCCGGCGGTCAACCTCATGACACCCAAAATGTGGTTCAAGCTGCCCAAGGTCCTGCAGGTCGAGGAGGTGGAACGTCTGCTTCGCCAGCCTGCGGGCAATGATCCCCGCAGCGTGCGGGACCGGGCCATGCTGGAGCTGCTGTACGCCTCGGGGCTCCGGGTTTCAGAGCTGATCCTGCTTAAGGGCCCGGACCTGAATCTGGAGGATGGTTTCCTCATTTGTAAGGGCAAGGGGGGGAAGGAGCGCATCGTCCCCCTGGGGCGGTCCGCGATAGAAGCGATCGAGCTCTATCTCCGGCAGGCCCGGGCTCGCTTCATAAAGGCAGGGTGCGAATCGCACTATGTGTTTCTGACCGGGCGGGGAGGGCCCTTTACGCGGCAGGGCTTCTGGAAGCGACTCAAAATGTATGCGATGCAGGCGGGCCTGGACTCTAAGGTCAGCCCCCACATCCTCCGCCATTCATTTGCCACTCACATGCTGGAGCGGGGCGCGGATCTGCGTTCTGTCCAGCTGATGCTGGGCCACAGCCAGATAACCACCACTCAGATCTATACCCATGTCAGCCGCAGCAGGCTGCGCCGGGTCTATGACCGCTTTCATCCTCGAGCCTGAGCGTCCTCCCGGATCTCATCCAGAAATGCGGTCGCTCGCCGCAGGTGAGGGATCACGATGGAACCTCCCACCACCAGCGCGACATTGAAGGCCTCGTAGAACTGGGCATCGCTCACGCCCAGTTCTACGCAGCTCAGAAGGTGATAGCTGATGCAGTCGTTGCAGCGCAGCACCATGGAGGCCACCAGTCCGAGGAGCTCCTTGGTCTGGGCAGATAACGCGCCATCCTTGTAGGCATTTTTGTCCAGTGCGAAATACCGCTTTATCTCCAGGTTGCCGCTGTCCATGATCCGTTCGTTCATCTTTTCACGGAATTCCTCGAATTCCCGGATGGATTCACCCATTTCTCCTCCTGTTTAATGGCAACATCTTGAAATAGAATCAGTAGGATGCTGTCGACATTCTTATGAATTGGCCAGGTTCATAGTACTTGTTTCTGGTATTCACGTAAAGTGAGCTCCTGGGCATGGGTTATTGATTTTTGGTTAAAATGCCTTGGTGTATTGACATGATGATCTCTGCCTGCTATCTTTACCTTTCAGTTTAGAGAGTAAACTTATGAGTATAGTCGCGATACTGTGAGGTTCAATATGGCCAGGCGAGATTTGAGGAAGGAAAGAGCACAGCAGAGGATGGCGGAGAACCGGAAGTTTATTCTTTCGGCGGCGGAGAAGGTCTTCGCCAAGAATGGTTACAGCCATACCTCTATGGATGATATTGCCGGGGAAGCCCAGTTCTCCAAGGCGACCCTGTACCGCTACTACCGGAGCAAAGCAGAAATTTTCGCGGCCGTGATCATGGAGTCTTTCCAGGAGGCGCTGCGCGGATTCACCCGCATCAAACAGAAAGACACGGATGCGGAAACCATGCTTCGGGAAATAATCCACTACACTCTTTCGTATTATAAGAAAAAGGAAAGCTTCGCCCGCATCTTCCTGATGGAGCGGAGCGCCATGAAAAAAGCCCTGAACCTGGATGTCCATGACCATATGATGCCGACGATCGACAAGCAGGCCCTCCCCCAAGAGCTCAGGCAGATCATCACTACCTTCCACCAGTCCATGAACTCGATCCTTCAGGAGGGGATGGATTCGGGTGTGTTCCGGCGCATGGACCCCGCTGAGGCCGGCTACATCCTGGGGGCCCTGCTGCGGGGATTTCATTTTCGGGGTTTTTTCCAGGAGAAGTCCTACACGGTCGAGGAGGGGACGGAAATGCTGCACAGCTTCTTCATGCACGGCATCCAGCCCCCCGGCCGATCACACAAAGGAGAATACGCATGAAGCGTATCGCACGTAAAATACTGACAGGAGCGTTGGCAGCCTGCGTCTTGGGTGGTGCTCTGATCGCGCAAGACAAGATTTCGAAGACACCGGAGGATATGGTGCGCGCACAGGACATGCTGACGCTGACCCTGGAGGACAGCATTGAGCTGGCTCTTGCACAAAACCCCTTTCACCTGGCTACGTCCCAGCGGGTGGATGGGGCCAGGGCCCAGGTGCGGGAGGCGCGGGCTGGATTTTTCCCCTCGCTCAATGCGCAGGGCCTGTCCACCCTGGCTGAGAAGGTCTTCGAACTGGAATTTCCCTCATTTATTCCCGGTGAACCACCACAGCGGGTCGAGATGGATTTCACCCGGGATTATCAGCTCGCACTGGCCCTCAACATGCCGCTGTTTACCAGCGGCCGCCTGACCTCGAGCTACCGGCTGGCTGACTACAACCTCAAATCAACCCAGGAATCGGAGCGGCAATCCCGGCATTCGACCATCTTCAGCACCAAGGGCGCATTCTACGGGGTGCTTCTGATGCAGGAGTACGTGCGGGTGGCGGGGATGGCCGTCGCCGATGCGCAGAAATTGTATGATTTTGTGAAGAAACAGTACGAGGTCGGGCTGGCATCCCGGTTCGACCTCCTTCGCTCCGAGGTGCGGGTGGTCAACATGAAGCCCCAGGTGATCGCGGCCAAGAACAATCTGAGGATCATGGAGCTCAACCTGAAAAACATCCTGGGCCTGGACTTGGAGACCAAGGTCGAACTCGATGGAGAGCTGCTGTTCAAGCCGGTGGAGCTCAAGCTTCCCGCGCTCCTGGAAACGGCCATGCTCAGCCGGCCTGAGTTGGCCCAGATCCGATTCCAGAAGGGGATCGCAGGCGAGAGCTATAAGATAGCGCGCTCCGGGGCGCTGCCTACGGTGGCGCTCTCCGGCCAGTTCAACTGGTGGGCGGACAAGCTGAAGTTCGGCAGTGATGTGTGGCAGGACTACTACACAGTGAACCTGATCTTCAACATCCCCCTGTTCAACGGGATGGCCAACCTGGCCCGCATGGGGCAGGCCAAGGCGGTTCTCAATGAGATCGAGTACAATGAGCAGGGCCTGATAGACAGGCTTCGGTTCGAGGTCCACCAGGCCGTGCTCAAGGTGGAAGAGGCGCGTGAGTCTCTCCTGTCGCAGGAGAAGAATGTTGAGCAGGCCGAGGAAAGCCAACGCATCGCCGAGCTGAATTTTGCGGAGGGTTTGATCACAGTCCTGGATATCGGGCAGGCTCAGACTGCACTGACACAGGCGCGCGCGAATTATTCTCAGGCGCTTTTCGACTACATGATGGCGCTGGCAGAAGTTGACAGATCCACCGGGGTGGAGAGAACATCGGTGTTTGGAGGGAGTCGATGAAGAACAAATGGATCGGTAAACTGGGAATCATCTTAGGGCTGGCGTTGAACTTATTAGCATGTCAGCCTGCTGAGCAGGAGGAGGCCGCAGCCGAGCAGACGTATGGAGCGGCGCAGGTCAAGGTCTTCAAGGTGCGAAAACAGAAGATATCAGAAAAACTCCTGTATACGGGAGTGATCGGGGCCCGGAAAAAGATTGTCATCAACCCGGATATAGGCGGGAAGATCGCCAGCATTCATGTCGAAGAGGGCGACCGTGTCCGTCAGGGTCAGGTCCTGGCCGAGTTGGACACACGCGCGATCCGTCTCCAACTGGAACAGGCCGAGGCACAGAGGGCTGTAGCCGAGGCCAGCTCCCAGGACGCACGCAACAACCTGGAGCGGTGGGAGCGGCTGCGCAAAGAGAACGCCGTGTCCGAGCAGCAGTACGAACAGGTCAAATTGGCCCACGATGCTGCTCGATCCCAGCTTCAGCAGGCAGCGGCAGCCGTGAATCTTGCCAAATACAACCTGGATGTCTCCATCATGGAAGCGCCCTTTGACGGAATCATCGCGGCGAAGAACGCCGAGGTGGGAGACGTAGTGAATCCTTTGATGGGAGGCTTTGGGGCTGCCTCCGGAGTGTTGACCCTGATGGATTTTTCCACGGTGAAGATCTCGGTGGAAGTATCCCATACGGATGTTGTACGCATTGCCAAGGGCCAGACAGCGTATCTGGGCGTGTCCGTTTATCCGGACAAGGTCTTCGAAGGGCGAGTGACCGTGGTCAACCTGGCTGCAGACCCCTTGAGCAAGAAATTCGGCGTTGTGATCCAGGTGAGCAACCCTGAGCTGCTCCTCAAGCCCAACACCTTCGGCGATGTCACTCTAGAGGTCAGTTCCCAAGAGAACGCTCTGGTCATTCCGCAGCAGGCTGTCCTGGAAAACCGCTTTGTTTACGTGGCAGACAACGGCAAGGCCCTGAAGCGGGAGATCAGCATCGGTCTCCAGAACACCTCCTTTCTGGAGGTCATCCAGGGTCTGCAGGAGGGAGAACTTGTCGTTGTCGAGGGCAATTACGGCCTGGACGAGGGTGCCGAGATCGAGGTCAAAGAGGTCTTACAATGAAGATCCCCGAGTTTTCAGTCAACCGCAGGGTCACCACGGCTATGCTGGCCATGATCCTGGTGGTCTTGGGATCGCTGTCCTTTACCCGGCTGGGGCTGGACTTTTTCCCGGACCTGGAGTTCCCGACCGTTTCCATCATCACTACCTATACCGGTGTCTCCTCGGAAGACATGGAGAACACCATTACTCGACCCCTGGAGCAGGTGATCAACTCGGTAGGCCGGGTCAAGAAGGTCACGTCCACGACCTCGGAGGGTGTCTCCCTGATCATGGTGGAGTTCGAGTGGGGCACCAGCCTGGACTTTGCTGCCCAGGACATCCGCGACCAGATCGGCCTCTACCGCAACTTCATTCCCGAGGAAGCATCCGATCCCCTCACGGTCAAGTTCAATATAGCCATGTGGCCCGTCGTC
>JBGUED010000105.1:0-7315 GCA_041821525.1 Candidatus Aminicenantaceae bacterium
CATGATACACACGGCGCCGTCCCCCGCCTTGGGGATCCAGGATGTGCTCGACCAAGGCTTTCATGGTTCGCCGGTAACTACTCGCGTATGGATGCCGCCACCACATTCGCTACGCGGCTGCGCCAGGTAGCCACATCGCCTGTGTCGTCGGGATGCACACGGTTGGTGAGGAAGATGACAAACGTCCGGGTTTCCGGATCCACCCAAAGAGATGTCCCGGTATAGCCCGTGTGGCCGAAGGAGGCGGGGCCGAACAGGTCTCCGCTGTTAGTGGAAAATTCCGAGTCCAGATCCCATCCCAACCCCCGGCCGGCAAAGGCGGCATGGGGATAGACCTCGGTCATCCGGGCCACAGAAAGCGGGCTGAGGATGCGCACACCGCCGAATTCCCCTCCACCCAGGAGCATCTGAGCGAAGACAGATAGATCGTCGGCCGTGGAAAAGAGGCCGGCATGTCCCGCTACTCCGCCCAGCAGGCGGGCCCGTGGATCGTGGACCACGCCGCGGAGCAGTTCTCCGTCCACCACCTCTGTGGGCACACAGCGGGCATGAAGGCTTTCCGGGGGATTGAAGAGCGTGTGTTCCATCTTCAGAGGAGTGAAAATATGGTCGCGGCAGAATTCCGCGAGCGTCTGGCCAGACACAGATTCCACGATGAAACCCAGGATGATAAAATCCAGGTCGCTGTACAGGAACTCCTCACCGGCAGGGAAAAGCTTATCCAGATCCGCGATGTAGCTCACCATGTCTGTTAGCACACAGGGGATGCCCAGAGACTCTTCGATCTCCTCGTTGCGCAGGAAGGGGAGCAGCCCCGAGGTGTGGGTTAGGAGGTGCCAGATCCGGATGTCCTCTCCCTTCTTCCCTTCTTCATCCAGGAAGGGCCGGAAGCCCGGGATAAAGTCTGAGACCTTGTCCCAGAGGCGCAGCCGTCCCTGCTCCAGCAGGAGCATGACCGCTGTGGTTGTAGCCATGGGTTTGGTGAGGGAGGCCATGTCGAAAACCATGTCCACCCGCATCGGGCGCAGATCCGGCAGCCACTGACTTGCCCCGTATGCCTTGCGGAAGACGATCTTCCCCTCTCGCCCCACCACGATCACGGCACCGGGGAAGGCCCTCTTCTCCAGGGCTTCTGCCATGACCTGGTCCAGCCGTTCGAGCTGGGTGCGGGACATGCCGACCGCGGCTGGTTCGGCCTCAGGTATCCTCTGGGCTGGGATCGCTCCTACACAGCACAGATAGAGCAGGAGTGCACACGCCGTCGCTCTGATTGTTTTCATCGCCTTTTCCTGCCCTATTATAGGCAGGAATCCGGCACGTGAAAAGGATTAATTTTATGGTGTCCGGACTCGGACCGGCTATTTTTTCTTTTCCAGCTTGATCTCGGCGCCCTCTCCGGCTTCGTTTTCCCATGCTCCGGCCATGGAATCGCCATCGACCTCGAGGGTCACATAGATGATCTGGGTCTCATAGTCGTCGCTGATGTCGAAATGCAGGGTCACGATGTGGCCGTCGATCTTGATCTCCTCACACTCGGCCTCGGAGGCATATCCCATGGTATCCGAAAACGTGCCCGTCCACTTCTCGTCTTTCTTGGCGAATACCAGGGTCAATTTGTCAGGATCCAGCGCATCCGGGACATAGGTCTCTCCCACCCAGGTCCCCGTGATATCGACCTCCTGAGCCAGCATGGCTGCGGGAGCGGCCAGCAGAAAAACGGCTAAAATTGCGAAAGAAACGGCTTTTTTCATCTGTCTATCCCTCCATGGATATAAATGGGCTTATTCATCAATACGTATTCCGGCAGTGCAAGGTTCCCATTTCCTAGCATTTTGAAGGAAACGGGTCAATATCCGGCAGCCGTCCCTTCGCCCCTCGGATCGGCCCCCCCCTCAAAGCGCCGTGGAAGGCCGTTCCTTCCATAGGCTACGGTCAGGCCGTGGGCGTTGCCCAGCCCGCCGGCCTCACGGATTTTATGTCCCAGACGTTCCAGTTCTGCGATGATTTCCGCTGCGATGCCCGCTTCCACGGCCAGGGAGTCCGGCTCCCTGAAGCTGATTCGGGGCGCAGCAATGGCGGCCTGGATATCCATGCCGAAATCCACCAGATTCATGACCATCTGCGGAACGGTCTGCCCGATGGTGTGGCCCCCGGGTGTCCCCAGCGCGGCCCAGGGCCTCCCCTCCTTGAAGATGATAGTGGGACAGTCCCCGGAAAGCTTGCGGTGGCCGGCGTGGGCATCCATGGGATTCCCCGCGGGTTCGAAGGTGCAGTAGGCCAGGGAATTATTCAGCCAGATCCCGGTCCCCTCGGGCATGATCCGGCTTCCGAACGCGTTCCCCAGCGTTTGGGTAGCGCTGACGATGTTGCCCCACTGGTCAGCGACCACGAAGTGGGTGGTATTGACGCCCTGCTTGATGAAGACTTCGGGGGGGATAAAAGGGGCGGCTGTGTCCGGGCTGATCTTCAGAGCCTGAGTCTTCCAGTACTCCTCGGACAGCAGCCTGTCCAGGGGAGGCGGGTTGATCTCCGGATCACCGGCATAGGCCAAACGGCACCAGAAGGCATGTTTCGTGATCTCTGCAAAGCGATGCAGATAGGCCGTGCTGTTGTGTTCCAGTTCAGCTAGATCGAAACGGCTCATCAGACCCAGGCGGATCAGCGAAGGGAAGGCTGTGGCCGGCGGCGATGCCGTGTACACTTCACAATCCCGATATTTGATATGGATGGGCTCCCACCACTCAGCCTTGTCCTGCTTGAGGTCCTCGAGCGAGAGAAATCCCCCTGCCTTCTTCATGGCGGCGTCGATGGCGCTACCGATCACACCTCCATACACGGCCCCGGCTCCCTCGCGGGCGATCAGGCGCAGTGTTCGAGCCAGATCCTCCTGGACCAGCTGTTCGCCGGATGACAGGGGCGCGCCGGCCCGGCCGTAGATGTCCCGGGCATGAGCAGGGAAATCATCGAAGGCATAAGCAAGGGAACCGGCCGCGCCCTTCCCCAGCGAAAATCCCTCTTCAGCCAGCCCGATGGCCGACGTGAACAGCTCGCTCCAGGGGAGTTTCCCGTATTCTCGGGACAGGGCTTCCCAGGCATTGACATTCCCCGGAGTAGACACGGCCTTGGGCCCCCGGCGGTTCTCCAGATATCCGGGTGTGGGCGGACGGAAATCATCCGAGTTGACGGCCGCGGGAATTTTCCCCGATGAATCCAGGAAGCGCACCCGGCGCCCCTCCGCTGAGTAGACCAGAATGGTGCCGTAACCGCCGATTCCGGACATCATGGGCTCCACTACATTCAGGGCCGCGGCCACGGACACGGCTGCGTCAAAGGCGTTCCCTCCCTTGCGGAGGATATCGATCCCCGCCTGAGTAGCCAGGGGATGGGCCGAAGCCACCATTCCCCGGGAACCCTGCTCCGGCACCGGATCGGACCCGGTATACGCCGCCCCGGACTCCAGGAACAACACAGCGAACACGGACGCCAGGCCGAAAACAAGGCATCTGCGCAGCATATCTCTGCCTCCCTCGTTTACCGGGGACGGACCCAGCTCCACAGGGACCGGGCCGAAGATATGAGAAGGCCTATGTGCCCTGTTCGCCCACGAGCCTTGATCCGCCGTATAGCGGCCTGCACTTGGTCCTTGGGGATATCCGGCTGCAGTGGCTCGGGCTTGCGGCGGAGGGTCAGCGCCCCGGAGGGGCAGGTGGTCACACACAGGCCACAGCCGATGCACTGTTTTTCCTCTACCATGGCCTTATCATCCCTTAGGTATACGGCCTCGATCTGACACCGGCGCTCACACACCCCGCAGCCGATGCAGGCATCCCGGTCCAGAACCACTGTGAAAGGGCTGGCCATCAGAGCTGCTGGTTCTGACTGCTTTTTTATATTCCGCAGGACCTGACAGCAGCAGCCGCAGCAGCAGCAGATATTGGCAATCTTTTGGGAGAAGCTGGGCTGCAGGACCAAGCCGGTCTCATCCGCCTTTTTCAGAATGGCCAGGGCCTCCTCCTTGGTAATCCGGCGCCCCAGGCCGTTTTTCTCATAGTAATCGGCGCCCAGCCCCATGACCAGACAGCACCCTTCCGGCTTGTCGCATCCTTCGTCTATCATGCGGTGCTCTTTGCGGCAGATGCAGTCCGCCTCCACAAATCGGGTTTGTTTCTCGACCATCTCCACCGCGTTTTCGTAGGGGAGAGTCCCCAGATTGACATCCAGGCTCCGGTTCACGGGCACGGTGCGCAGCTGAGGGGCTTTCTTCCATGTCTTCATGTCCATGAGCTCAGGGACATACTCGTTGAAGTCCCGGATCAGATCGATATCCAGGTCATTGACATGATATTCCCAGATGCCAATCACGAACTGACTCGCCATGTACTTATCAGGGCGGTTCTTTCTCGAGAACCGGAAGAGCAGCCCTTTTTTGGCCATGGATTCCAGGCGCTGCGCGGCTTCTTCCCGAGGCAGCTTAGCCCGGCGTGCGATGACTTCGGCTTCTTCGGGGAGCAGCGAAAGCTTGAGAGCCAGGGCGGCCTCCTCTTCACTGAACAGCCGGCGCAGGATCCGCAGCTCCACCCCGCTCTCTGTGGCGGGATAGCCTCCGGGCAGCCGGTCCAGGTGTCTGGCCAGTTTTTTGTAGATGTCTCCGGGCACGGGGTCTCCTCCATATTAAGAGTAGGCTCCCTTATATCATTATAAGAGTGGGAGCGTAAAGTACAACAATAAGACAGAATCTGAGGAGGAGTGTGTCCGTCCTCTCTCCTAAAATATCAGAGAAAGGCACCAGAAAGAGTTCGATTGACAGGAAGTTTTATTTTTGGATAGAGTGGGGGCATGGGAACGGGGCTGCTTGCGATTTTGGCGCTCCTCCCCATCCTGTCTGTTTTTGCCCTGATCGTCCTCCTGCGCTGGCCGGCCACGCGAGCCATGCCTGTGGCATTCGGGATCACGTGCGTGCTTTCTGTATCCGTCTGGGGATCCCCTCCCCGTCAGGTCGCCGCCGCCTCGATCGACGGGATTGTCACGGCCGCCACCATCCTTTACATCGTGCTGGGCGCCGTCCTCCTCCTCAACCTCATGCGGGAGAGCGGCGCGCTCCAAACCATAAGACGCAGCATGTTCGAGGTCTCACCGGACCGGAGGGTCCAGGCCGTGATCATCGCCTTCCTCTTCGGCTCGTTTATCGAGGCGGCCGCCGGCTTCGGGACCCCGGCCGCTGTAGCCGCCCCCCTGCTGGTGGCCATCGGATTCCCGGCCATGGCCGCGGTCATGGTGTCCCTGATCATCCAGAGCACCTGTGTTTCCTTCGGGGCCATCGGCACCCCCATCCTGATCGGGATCAAAGGGGGATTGGCCGGACAGCCGGAAGTGACAGCCTATCTGGGACAGCAGGGCATGGAATTTTCTCTCTATCTCAAGACCATCGGGGCCAAGGTGGCGATCATCCACGGCCTGGCCGGCACCTTGATCCCCCTGATCATGATCGTGATGATGACACGGTACTTCGGGCAGAAGCGCAGCTGGAAAGAGGGCCTGACAGCAG
This sequence comes from Candidatus Aminicenantaceae bacterium, assembly GCA_041821525.1. Lineage (GTDB taxonomy): Bacteria > Acidobacteriota > Aminicenantia > Aminicenantales > Aminicenantaceae > JAUXEH01. The sequence continues at coordinate 5,546 of JBGUED010000105.1, forward strand.
CGCCTTTCGCTCTTTTCGCGGGGCTCTGTTTCACCATCCCCTACACACTCACCGGTGTGCTGTGGGGGCCGGAGTTCCCTTCCCTGGTCGGCTCCCTGTTCGGGCTGACCGTAGTAATCCTGGCGGCACGCAGGGGATTCCTTACTCCCAGGAATGCCTGGGACTTCCCTGCCCGCTCGGATTGGCCGGGAGAATGGTCGGGAGACCTTTCACAAGAGAAGGCAGCCCATAGCGGTGGCCCCTCCGCTGCTGTGGCCTGGCTCCCCTACCTCCTGGTCGCCCTGACGCTCCTGGCCAGCCGCTTGTGGCCGGCCCTGCAGGCCCTTCTCTCCGGCATTCAGTGGCAATGGACCGGGATCCTGGGGAGCGGAATCTCCACGGCTTTCCAACCCTTCTATCTGCCGGGCTTCTTCTTCGTGCTCGCCTCCTGTCTGGCGGTTCTTATTTACCGGATGGCCGGGCGTCAGGCGGCCCGGGCTGCAGTCCGCACCCTGCGCAGCCTTACGGGGCCCGCGGTGGCACTCGGGTTTGCGGTACCTATGGTCAAGGTCTTCATCAACAGCGGCACCCCCGATGGCCTGGACCGGATGCCCATCCTCCTGGCCGGAGGTGCTGCGACGGTGTTGGGAGCGGCCTGGCCGGCCTTTGCCGCCGTGATCGGGGCCATGGGCGCCTTCATAGCGGGCAGCAACACCTTCAGCAACATGATGTTCTCGCTTTTTCAGTTTGCAACGGCACTCAAGACGGGCTTGACTCCCGGTGTGATCGTGGCGCTGCAGGCTGTGGGGGGTGCCGCAGGAAACATGATCTGCGTGCACAACGTGGTGGCTGCGTCTGCTGTGGTGGGCCTGCTGGGAAAGGAAGGCCTCCTGATCCGTAGGACCATCATCCCCATGACCTACTACCTGATCGTGTCAGGGGCCTTGGGATTTCTGCTGCTCTGGTGGTTCCGGATATGACAGATCAACCGGGATTACGCACGGATAGAACGGATTCTCGGAATAGGATGAAGATTGGTATCGAGAAAAAACCGACCAGTTAAGGAGGATATCGTGAAAAACATCGGACTGATCGTATTATTGGTTATTTTGGTTCAGGGGAGCATGGTCTCTGCTTCTTCTGACTCCGATTCAGCAGGCGAAATCCTCAGCCTCCTCAAAGCCCAGGTCGAAGCCTGGAACCGGGGAGATTTCGAGGGCTTCATGGCCTACTACTGGGAGTCACCTGACATGACCTTCCAGTCCGGAAATCAAAGGCTGTCGGGCTGGGATACCCTGTTGAAGCGGTATCAGACGAACTACGCGGGCACCCAAAGAGGAGTGCTGACCTTCAAGGACCTGGAAACCGAGATCCTTTCGGAAGACATCGCTTACGTGCTGGGACGCTACCATCTGGAGTATCCGGAGGTCACTCGGGAAGGCCTGTTCACCATCATTTTCAAACGGTTCCCCCAGGGGTGGCGCATCATCCACGACCACTCCTCATCAGGCTCTACGGAATGAAATCCCACCCCGCATGAACCGCCCGGAGATTTGGCATCTATCCGGCCGATTTAAAGATGAAAATCAGACGCGATCAGTCCAGGATCTTGAAGTCCCGGTATTCTTCCTGGACTTCCATGCGGATACTCTTTACCACCAGCCCCACATGGAGCCGCATGAGTGACTGCTCCATCACCAGGTAGCCTTCCGGCAGCACTCGAAACCGGGCCTCCATTTCGAAGCGCTTCACCATCTTGGGATTCTTAGCGAATCCGACCTCGATTTGAAG
>JBGUED010000106.1:0-7286 GCA_041821525.1 Candidatus Aminicenantaceae bacterium
GATGCCCTCGACGATATCCTCCGCGGCACCCTCTCCCTGGACCTTGGCTGGATAGATCTGGATGTGCAGTCGCGCGAAACGCCTTTCCAGGGTGCGCAGGATGTCCATGATGGCGGCACCCCGGGGTGAGGTCACGACACCGATCTTATGAGGAAATGCCGGAAGGGGCTTCTTGGCCTCCAGTGAGAACAGGCCTTCCTTGCGGAGTTTCTCCTTGAGTTGTTCGAACGCCAACTGGAGTGCGCCCTTGCCTTTGGGCTCGATCAACTCGGCCTGGAACTGGTACTGGCCGCGGCGTTCGTATACGGTGATCTGCCCCCGGCACACCACCTGCTGCCCGCCTTTGAGTTCGAAGGGAATCCGCGCCGCCTGGGAGCGCCACATCACGGCACGGAGTTGGCTCTGCTCATCCTTCAGGTCAAAATACAGGTGCCCGGAATGGGCCCGCGTAAAATTAGAAATCTCGCCCTCAACCCAGAAGGGGCCGGGAAATGCCGTCTCCAGCTTGGTCTTGATCAGGCGCGTGAACTCCGAGATGGAGAAGATCCTGTCCCGGGGAGGGGCCGCCGCGTTACTCTCCACATCCATCCCCAATAACGAGCCTGCGCTGGATCGACAGCGCCCGACCGGTCTTGGCCTCGATTTCGATGAAGACCGCGGCCAGGACGCTCCGTTCCTTGGAAGGCTCGAAACGCTGAGACCTCGAGGTCAAGAACCTCAATAAAGCTTGTTCTTTCTTGATCCCGATGACAGAATCGTATCCGCCCACCATCCCGGCATCACTGATGTACGCAGTCCCTTTGGGCAGCACCCGCTCGTCTGCGGTGGGCACATGGGTATGCGTGCCGATGACTGCGGATACCCTGCCGTCCAGGTGCCAGCCCAAGGCCTGTTTCTCGGAAGTGGCTTCGGCATGGAAGTCGACTACGATCACCGGTGTGATGGCCCGGATCTTTTCCACCTCTTTTTCCGCGACCCGGAAAGGACACTCGATAGGCTCCATAAAGACCCGTCCCTGCAGGTTCAGAACTCCCACCTTTTCTCCCTTTTTGCCCTCCCAGATATAGGACCCCTTACCGGGATTGGGGCTCGGATAATTGGCCGGCCTCAGGAGGCGCGGCTCCTGCTCCAGGTACTCCAGAGCATCCCGCTTGTCCCAGATGTGGTTGCCAGAAGTCAGCACATCGGCCTGTGAAAACAGATCTCTGCCGATCTTCTCGGTGATCCCGAGGCCTCCCGCAGCGTTCTCCGCATTGGCGATAACGAGTGTGGGTTCAAGCTCCTCGACCAGGGAAGGCAGGAAGAAATCGAGCCCGCGCCTTCCCGGGCGCCCGATGATATCACCGAGGAATAATACGCTCAGCTTATCTGGCATACTCAACCGCCCTCATCTCGCGAATGACCGTGACCTTGATCTGCCCGGGGTAATCGAGCTCATCCTTGATCTTCTGGGCAATCTCCTTGGCTGCCAGGACCGCTCGGTCGTCGGAGATCTTCTGGCTCTCCACGATGATACGGATCTCACGTCCCGCCTGCAGGGCATAGGCCTTGGCCACGCCATCATAGGAGTTGGCCACCTCCTCCAGCTTCTCCAGTCTCTTGATATAGGCCTCCAGCAGCTCCCGCCGAGCACCCGGCCTGGCCGCGGAAAGCGTGTCGGCCGACTGCACCAGCACCGCTTCGATCGAAGGGAAATCGATGTCCCTGTGATGGGAAGCGATAGCCTGGCTTACAGCCTCGGACTCCCCATACTTCTTAGTTAGGGAGACGCTCAGCTCGGTGTGGGTTCCCTCGACCTCGCGATCGACGGCTTTTCCGACATCGTGCAACAGCCCGGCTCTCCGAGCCACTTTGACATCCAAGCCCAACTCCTGCGCCATGAGAGATGACAACCAGGCGACCTCCTTAGCATGTTGGAGCACATTCTGTCCGTAGCTTGTCCGGTACTTCAGCTTTCCCAACAGCTTGATGAGTTCAGGATGCAGGTCTTGGATCCTGAGCTCCAGGGCCGCGGATTCGCCTTCCTGCTTGATCCTGCGGTCCAGCTCTTCTTTGACGGTTTCCACGACTTCTTCTATACGAGCAGGATGGATACGCCCGTCTGTCACAAGCTTCTGGATGGCTAGCCGAGCCATCTCCCGACGGATGGGATCAAAACTGGACAAGATCACAGCCTCGGGTGTATCGTCCACAATAATATCCACGCCTGTGGCGAGCTCCAAGGCACGGATGTTCCGCCCCTCCCTGCCGATTATGCGGCCCTTCATATCGTCCGATGGGAGGTCGACCACCGACACCGTGGTCTCGACGACATGTTCGGCCGCCGACCGTTGGATCGCCTGGCTGATGATGTCCTGGGCCATGATCTGACTCTTTTCCCGAGTTTCCTCTTCGATCCGGCGCAGGGCCTGGACCGACTCCAGCTTGGCGTCGTCCTCGATCCTCTTCTGGAGCTCCTTCTTGGCCTCCTCCTGGGTCAGGTTCGAAACCCGCTCCAGCTCCTCGATGGCCTCCTGGTTCAGCATGGCAAACTTTCGTTCCTGCCCGGACAGTTCCTTTTCCTTGTTCACGAGCCGCTGTTCCTTGTGCGAAAAATCCCGTTCCCTGCGGTCCAGGTTCTGTAACTTCCGTTCCAAATTTTCTTCCTTGTTGACCAGACGCCGCTCCTGCTCGTTGAACTTGTTCCGGCGGTCCCTGGTCTGGCGCTCGAAGTCGGATTTGAGGTTCAGGAATTTTTCTTTAGCCTCCAGGTCGGCTTCTCGCTTTATCTTTTCCGCCTCCTCTCTCGCCTTGACTAAAAGAGACTCCGCCTCCTGTTTGGCTTTGAAAAGCATACGGGAGCCGGATCGGCGCTGCAGCAGGACTACGATCAGAATGACCGCTAAAACAACTGAAACACTTGCTAAGATTATTAACGCTAAATTCACTTTGAACACCTCCAAACGGGGTGTCAAAGGAGATGAAAGTTAGGAGGGGCAGGTCATGATGATCTAGTCGAGCGGGGCTCTGTCCCCAGGGGATCCAGTTCGTATTTTCTCATCTTCTCTCTGTGGTGAATACCGCAAGTCTCAGCCGACCTATCTGCCGGCTGTCTTGAATGTATCGTCATCATTATCGGAAAAACATTCCTCCAAACTCTCTATTTCCGTCTCCATGTGACCGATGACTTCGTTGAGCTTGTCCAGTTTTTTCTGGCTGAGCAAGAATTCGTCCGCTATGTTCAAGGCGGCCAGCACCGCGATCTTCACGGTATCTGCAGATTTGGATTTGACCGCCACTTCTCTCATTTTCTGATCCACATACGAAGTCAAATGGTTTATGTATTTTTCGTCTTCCTCTCCTTTGACTCTTATCCTATATTTCTGATCGAAAATTTCGATCTCTAAGATCTTGTCAATCATAATTCAAGTTGATCAATCTGTCCGATGATACCCTCGATTCTGGTCTTGATGGCGTCCCTTTCTTTCTCACAAGACTTCAGATTTTCATCCAGCTTTCCAGCTCGACGAGCCTCATCACCCAGGGTCTTTTTCTCGCCTTTCAGGTCTCGGACCTGTTTTTTCAGCTCTTCGTTTTCGCTGTTGATTTTGTTTATATACTCGACAACTTGTGCGATTTTCCCTTCTAGGATTTTAATTCGTTCCAATTCACTTGTCAATTTTCCCCTCCTTCTCTAAGTTGAATTTCAAAGCTCGATCGCAGGGCCTTCCCGATCTTCTCCTGCAAAGCATCCACCTCGCCGGCCTGCAGGGTTTTTTGGGGGTGACGGAACACGAAACGCAGGGACAGGCTGACCTTGCCCTCGGGCACCCCTGCTCCCGTGTAGCGGTCATACAGCGTATGACGCTCCAGATAAGGGAGATTGAGCCTGTCGAGGATCTCTTTGATGTCCTGGTAGGGGACTCCCCTGTCAATCAGAAAGGAGACATCCCGGATCACACTGGGATATTTGACGACCGGTACACAGCGGAATACATGCGGCTGGATCTCAAAAGCAACATCCAGGTCGATCTCAGCGGCCCAGACCGGCTCGTTCAGGTCATAGGCCTCCAGGATCTCCGGTTTTAACCGCCCCAGGATGCCCGCCTCGGCCCCTTTCAGATAAAGGGCCAGCGCATGGCCTGCCTCAAAAAAGGGATGGTCCCGATTTTGGAAGGATACAACCTGGTAGCCCAGGCTGGCCACCAGACTTTCGCAGGTGCCCTTGAGGTGAAAAAAATCGGTGGAGAGGCCCGTGCCGCCCTGCCAATGCGGGGCATCCAGGGCTCCCCAGGTGATCATACCCATCGCCTGTAGTTCCCGTTTGTCTTCTTCATCCTGGTTGAAGATGTGACCCAGCTCGAACACATGGACGCCCTCGACTCCCCGGTTCTTATTCCAGACTACGGTCTGCAGCAGGCCGTTAAGAAGGGTTGTCCGCAGGAGTGAGGCACGAGTGGATATGGGATTCCGGATGGCTATGGCCCCACGGTCGCGCCGGAAGAGCTCCTCTCTGGCGGGATCCGTGAAGCTGTAGTTCACGACCTCATCAAAACCCTGGTGGAACATGAGCTGCCGCACCCCGGTCTCAAGGGTTCGTTTACGGTCCAGGCTCAGGTCGACGGTCTCCCACAAGGGCAGCCGGGACGGGATGTTCTCATACCCAAAGAAGCGGGCGATCTCTTCGATCAGATCCGCTTCCCGGTCGATATCCACACGGAAAGTCGGGACTGTGACCTTCCAGATTCCCGGCTGTTGCTCTTTCAGTTGGAACTCGAGATCCTTCAGGGTCTTAGTCACGAACGCTTCTTCGATCTCCGCTCCCAGCAGCTCGAGGACCCGATGGTGCCGGATGACCACAGTCTTAGGACGGGCTGGCTTGGGATACACATCCAGCACTCCCTGATAGGCCACTCCTCCCATCTGTGTCAGGAGCGTGACGGCCAGCGCAGCGGCATGGGGTGGGAACATGATGTCCGCGCCCCGCTCAAAGCGGTAGGACGCGTCGGTCTGCACACCGGCCTTTTTCCAGGTCTGGCGTACGGATACCGGATCAAAATATGCGCTCTCGATCAGGACATCGCGCGTCGCCTCTGAAACGGCGGATTCTTCGCCCCCTATGACCCCTGCCAGGGCCACCGGATCCTTTTCGTCGGCGATCACAAGCATGTCCTGGGACAGGGCCACATCCCGTCCCTCCAAGGTCCTCATGCCCTCGCCCCGTTTGGCGCGGCGGACCATGATCTTGCTGCCCTTGAGCTTGGCCAGGTCAAAGGCGTGGATGGGCTGCGCCGTGGCAAACAGGACATAATTGGTCACGTCCACGACGTTGTTTACGGGAATCAGCCCCAGCGCACGGAGCCGCTTCTGCAGCCAGCCTGGAGAGGGGCCCACCTCGATCCCGCTCACGATCATCCCGCAGTACCTCGGGCAGAGGTCTTCGTCCATTATCTGGATGTCGAAGTGCTCGGCAATCTGCTTGTCGTTCTCTATGATCGAGACGTCCGGCATATTTAAGGGAAGCCCCAGGGCTGCAGCCAGTTCCCGCGCCACGCCCAGGTGCCCTAGTGTATCGGGTCGGTTGGCATACGTCTCAAGCTCAAGGATGGTATCGTCCTCGGTTTCCTCCCATTCGTCGACCAGCATCCCAATACGGTTCAGCGTGTTGATCACCTGCGTATTAGACAGGTCCAGGGAGATGTAATCCTTGAGCCAATCGATGCTTATCTTCATTTTTTCGAAAATTGTCTGATGAACCTCAGGTCGTTCTCGTAGAAATACCTGAGATCCGGTATCTGAAAGGAGAACATGGCAGTCCTTTCAATACCCATGCCGAAGGCGAATCCAGAATACTTTTCGGGATCGATGTTGACATTTTTGAAGACCTGCGGGTCCACCATCCCGGCTCCCAGGATCTCCAGCCAACCGGTCCCCTTGCACACGCGGCAGTCGTCTTCCTCGCCGCTGCAGACCGTACACCCGATATCCACCTCGGCAGACGGCTCGGTGAAGGGGAAAAAGCTGGGACGGAATCTGATCTTGATCCTGTCATGATAGAGGGCCTTGAGAAAATACTCCAGCGTTCCCTTAAGGTGGGCGAAGGTGATACCGTGGTCCACCACCAGCCCCTCTACCTGAAAAAACATAGGGAGATGAGTGGGGTCCGGCGTCTCCTTGCGAAAAACCTTGCCAGGATTAATCATCCGGATGGGCGGCTTCTTCTTCTCCATCACACGGATCTGGACCGGGGAAGTGTGCGTGCGCAGCAGCAGGTCGTCGTCGATATAGAGCGTGTCCCAATCGTCACGGGCCGGATGATGCGGGGGGAAATTGAGCGCCTCAAAATTGTAGAAATCCGTCTCCATCTCCGGCCCGTCCTCGATGCTGAAGCCCATCCTCAAAAAGATCTGTTCGATCCTCTCTTTGAAGAGCAGGACCGGGTGGGGAGCCCCCCAGTACGACGCCCGGCCCGGCAGGGTCAGGTCAATGCCCGGCCCTCTGCGGGAGGGTGCCTGGAGCTCTTTTTCGAGCCGGTCCAACTCGGACTGCACATACTGCTTGAAAGAGTTGACCTCTTGGCCGGCGGCGGGTTTCTGCTCCGGGGCAAGCCCCTTCATAAGCTCGAAGAGCTGGGTGAGATGCCCATTTTTCCGGCTGAGATAGAGATTCCGCAGCTCCTGCAGCGCCGCCTGGTCCCGGACCTGGGGTGCGGCCTGTGCAAACTGATCCCGGAGGCCCTGGATCCTGTTTTTCAGCGTCGCCATGTTCCGTTTGCTCCCCTGCTCAGACGCCGGCCTCCTTGACCTTCTGCGCCAGCTGACCGAACGTCCCCGGAGAATTGACCGCCAGGTCCGCCAGGATCTTGCGATCTAGTTCGACATTCAATCTTCTGAGACCGTTCATGAACCGGCTGTAGGAGAGCCCGTTGATCTCGGCTGCGGCCTTGATCCGGATGATCCACAGACGGCGAAAATCCCGCTTGCGGGTCTTCCGGTCGCGGTATGAATAGAGAAGCGCTTTTTCCACCGCCTCCTTGGCCGTGCGGTAGTTGGTGCTCCGCGTGCCCCAATAGCCCTGGGCGAGCTTCAGAATCTTGGCTCTGCGTTTTCTCCTTTTAGTTCCTCTTTTTACTCTCGGCATTGTTGTCTCCTGTTATAATGTGTCACGCTTCGCAAAATTCGCCCCTCGATTCCAGACGATGAAGTCAGACTGAAAGGCCTCGACCCTAAAAATCGTAAGGGAGCATGGCTTTTATCCGGCTCCGGTCGGCAGGGCTTACCTCGGCGGGCTTCCCCAGGTTTCTTTTC
>JBGUED010000107.1:0-7285 GCA_041821525.1 Candidatus Aminicenantaceae bacterium
ACCCTTATATGTCAAGGCCTTCCAATCCCTCCCACATTGGTGGTCCCTCCCACATTTTAGTTTTAAGCCCTGCGATTATCAGCCCGCCTGAAAGGATAAGGGGCGGGGCTGAGTCCTTATATCTTCCGTCTCAGACCCGTATCCCTCGGGAGCCGTTCTCGTATCGCAGATGTAACCAGAGTTGCGGCCCGGAAGGGGGTCATATAGGTCGAACGATATAGGATGTTGACTCTCAGTGACAATTTGTTCTATAATTATATTTCCTCATGGATAGCTTTTCGATTGGCGATAAGGTCATCTACCCGAACCAAGGGATTGGGGTCGTCGAAGATATCCAGAAAGAGAAGTATTTCGGTCAGGAATTTCGCATCTATCATCTCAGGATCGTCTCCAACGACAGCAAGATCATGGTCCCTTCCTCGAATACCGAGGAGATAGGTATTCGGAGACTGATCACGACCGACGCCATCCGCAAGGTTTATGATTTCATGCGTTCCGGGGCGGTCGATGTGTCCATGAACTGGAAGGGCCGCTACAAGGAGCACGTCAACCTGATGAAGACCGGAACCATCCAGGACATGGCAATGGTCCTCAAAAGCCTATTCTACCTGAACCTCGTCAAGCCCCTCTCTTTCCGGGAAAAGAAGATGATGGAGAAGGCCAAGGAGCTGCTGGTTACCGAGATCTCCGAGGTGATGCATACCACCACCGAGAACACCGAGCAGCAGCTGCTCGATGGGCTGTCCGATTGTTTCAAGAACGTCTCCGCACAATTAGACTCCTGATCTTCCGAAGATGTTACAGCCGACCCTTATCCCGCACCGTCTTTTTCTACCCTTCCGTACGTCCCTTTCCAGGCAGGCATTGCTATGAGGAGCAGCGGGGTGAGAGTCATCGCTAAAAACAAGAAGGCCTTCTTCAACTATGAGATCCTGGAGACCTTCGAGGCGGGGATCGCCCTCCTGGGGAGTGAGGTCAAGTCGATCCGGGAGGGGCAGATCAGCCTGAAGGAAAGCTATGCCGAGGTCCGCGACGGAGAGGTCTTCCTGGTAAGCTGCCACATCAGCCCCTATCCTCCGGCCAACCGCCTCAACCATGAGCCTCTGCGCGAGCGAAAACTGCTGCTCCACAGTCGCGAGATCAAGCGCATGCTGGGGAAGATCAAGGAAAAGGGCCTGACTCTTGTTCCCACGCAGATCGTTATCACCGCCAAAAACAGGATCAAGGTGGAGCTTTCCCTGGCTCGAGGGAAGAGGACCCATCAGAAACGCGAAGTGATCCGCGAGCGCGACCGCGATCGTGAGATGCAGGCCGAGCTCAAGCGCTTCCGCTAGGGGAGTGCCCCGGGACGATATGGGTTAGGGTATTGTGTTTTTCCGTAAATAGCGTAAATTTATATCAAACGGCAGAATTGGATTGAACCATGGCAAACGTCAAGAAGAAAAAGGGCATAATCGGGATCCTGACAGGAGGGGGCGATGTGCCGGGGCTGAATCCTGCTATGCGCGCCATCACCATCCGAGCCCTGCGCGAGGGCTACAAGGTGATCGGTATCCGCCGGGGCTGGGCCGGGCTGACCGATATGATCCGAGACAAAGAGCTGCCACATGAGGACTTCTATCAGGATCTGACCGAAGAGGTCGTGAACAAAGTCGGCCGCACCGGCGGGACATTCCTCCACACCTCACGCACACGTCCCAGCCACGTTCCTGAGGTCAATGTTCCGGATCACCTACGCAATGCCTACCAGGACCCGTACAACGACCTGACCCCGGAGGTGCTGAAGAACCTGGACTATCTGGGTATCGACACGCTCATCCCCATCGGGGGCGATGACACACTGAGCTACGGGGCCCGGCTGCATGAGAAAGGGGTCAAAGTGATCGCGGTCCCCAAGACCATGGACAACGATGTGCCGGGTACAGACTACTGCATCGGCTTCAGCACCTGTATAACCCGGACCATCAGCATGACCCGTGCGCTGCGGACCACGGCCGGCTCCCACGAGCGCTTCCTGGTGATCGAGGTCTTCGGCCGCTATGCCGGCTTCACGGCGCTCCTGCCCACCATGGCGGGCGCGGCCAACCGTTGTGTCATCCCTGAGCACAAGTTCGACATCGAGAAGCTCTGTGAGCTGCTGGCTGCCGACAGGGTGACCAATCCCAGCCATTATTCCGTAGTGTTGGTCTCAGAGGGCGCCATGTTCAAAGGCGGGGAGATGGTGTTCGAAGAGCATGAGAAAGACATGTACGGGCACAAGAAGCTGGGAGGCATCGGCGACTTGGTGTCGCGGCGGCTCAAGGAGCTCTCTCCCCGCTTCAACCAGAGGCGGCAGATCAATGTCATCAACCAGCGGCTGAGCTATATGGTCCGCTGTGGAGATCCCGACGCCATCGATTCCGTTGTACCTATGGCCTTCGGAAACCTGGCCCTGGACCTCATCCTGGAGGGAAAGGCAGGGCGAATGGTGTGTCTGCGTCACGGGCAGTACGACAACGTCCCCATCGAGATCGTGACCAGCAGGAAGAAGCTGGTTGATGTGGCCAAATACTACAACACCGAACGCTTGCGGCCCTACTATAAGAGCTTCAACCACAAGCCGCTCTTCATCATGACATCGGATTACTGAGTCCCGGTGTCTGCCGCTTCCAGATGAAAATCAGAAGATGCGGGTGTTGAGGTCTACCAGCCAGCGGTGCAGGTCTGTGAGGGGAGTGAAGCGATCCATGCAGTAATCGATCAACTGCTTCGAATACAGCTCTTCCGGGATGGGGCCCTCGGTCCCGGCATAGAGTCCATTGTGGAGCAGCAGTTCCCCATTGGGGTGGGTGGCATCGAAGCCGGGGGGTAGGCGCTTGTAGTGTTTCCCGCCCAGGGTATATCCTTCCAGTTCGCCCATCTGTCTTATGATGTCGGTCAGTTCCGCACCATGTTCCGGATGGACCGCGGCGTTGCGGAAATGCTCCAGAGCCTTGCGTGGGAACATATAAAGACCCACTCCCAGCATCAGATGCGGCGGTTCCAGATGAAAGTAGAATCCGGAGCACTCCATGCGTGCCCGAACCCCTTCCCAGAGAAAAAGGCCCAGATGGGTTTTGTAAGGGGATTTGTCACTGCTGAAGCGTGTGTCCCGGTAGATGCGGAAGATGGAGCGGTTGAGCTTGGGCACGGCGATGATAGCCGGAGCGATCGCCTTGAGGCGCTCTCCCAGGTCCGTAACCAAGGCCCGTGCGGGATCCATCACCTGGGTGGTGTACGCCTCTTTGTGGTCATTGAACCATTCCCGATCGTTGTGTTTCTTGAGGTCCTTTAAAAACTGAACGGTCTTATGCGAAAATCCGTGGAACGTGTTGTCGGTTGTCATGTTGGCCTCCTTATCTCTTGCCAGGGGTGTCATCGCCCTACCGGCCGGGGAGTTGGGCCCGGCTGTGGGCCAGCGTGCGGGGATGGAGGAGGAGGTTCGACGGGAGGGAAGGAATCTCAAGGGCCTGAGGCAGGTCATAGGACAGGTCGATACATTCCACCTCCACATCTCCATCTCCTTCCGTTTCCAGAAGCAGCTGGACTCCTCTCACGGGCAGGGCGAAGAGATAGAGCAGCATCCGATGCGGTTTCCCGGCGTCGGATACCTGTTCACCACGACTGGCGGAGAACAACTTCTCACCTTCCGGCCCGATCCCCAGGGTAAACGGTTCGCCGGATGCAAGCAGGACTCCCATGAGCGGCGCCCTGCGGGGGGAAGACACCCTGATCCGGACTGCGGCGAGGCCTTCCCTGCGGGACACGGACTCGAATTCGACCCGGGGAGGAGCCACATCGAACCGAGAAGCAGGGCTCCCCAGAGTGGTTCCTCTCAGGGGAGACGGAGCGGCAAAGGCTCTGTCTTGACCGTCCTCCAGAAAGCCTTCGGCCCAGGCCGTTCTCTCAAAGACACTCAGGAAGGCGGATCCCCCGTCGCTCTCATAGATCACATGCTGGGGTAGGGGACGTGTATCATGGGGCAGTCCGAAAAGCCCGTAGCCGGCCGCCCCGAGGGCGATGACCAGGAACAGGATGCCGGTGATCCAGAGGGCCTTCTCTCTGAAGGCAGCCAGGGCGGGGATCAGCAGGCCCAGCATGAGTCCCGGTATAAGTATCGTCAAGGGCATGAGGCGAAAGGCGGTGTTGAAGGCGACAAAGGTCATGCTGAGCTGGATCAGCGCAGGCAGCGCCAGAATTCCCATCAGGAAAACCTGGGCGCCGGACACCGTGTCCGGTTCATCAAAGGCCAGGATCATCCCCAGGGAAAACACGGCAAGCAGGAGCGGCCAGGTAGTCAGGAAGCTGGCCTGGGGCAGGAACTGGGCTGCGGCGACAGAGCCCAGGGCCCACCAGATCAGGGAGCCTGCGGCCAGGGAGGGTGTGTCCTCCCATTTCCGGGCCCAGGAAAAAAACATCAGGAACAGGAAGATCGTCACGCAGAACAGAGCGAGGAGAAAAGCATGCCGGAAGCCCGGATACTGGGAGATGACCGGATAGGCGTCACCAAAATGAGCATGGAGGGCCTTCTCGAGGAGATAGGATATTGCGAAGGCAGCGGCGCAGCACAGGGCCAGGCCGCCGAATCCCAGTAGGATCCCTCGGGCGGCAAGGTATTTCTTCCAGAAACCGACCAGCAGCATGATCCCGAACAGTCCCAGGACCAGGCCGGTGAGGGGCCAGGTCCAGGTTACCGGGTAGGAGATCAGCCAGGAGCGCCAGAGGTTGAAGTAGACGGCATCTCCCGGAGGCTGTGAATCCAGAGGCATGTCCCGGAGGCGGTTCACGAGCTGCAGGACGCCTGAGCCGTGGTGGTACAGGGTGTTGTCGTCCAGGTGCTCAAGGTTGTCCAGGGGTGTGTGGTAGGCCTGCCAGCCGTCGATGTAGGCGAAATTCAGGCCAGCGAGGCCCGCGGATTTGGCCAGCGTGAAGTCCGAATCGTTGGGCATCATCTGGTATATGGCGTGTGTCAGAGAGTTACCGACCGGAGCGGAGGCGCTGCGGGCGAATTCCCTGACCAGCCAGGCGTTATCGGGGCCGGTCTCGTACATGAAGGCCACTCCGGCGCACCCCCGAGCCTCGAAGTTGAGGACCACGCCCACGTCCTGGGCCCAGGGATGCCTCTCGAAAAACACCTGGGCACCGAACATGCCGATCTCTTCCCCGTCGGTGATGAGGGCGATGATATCGTTCTTGCCGGATTCGCTAACGGTCAGGATGCGCAGGATCTCCAGGATGGCGGCCACACCGGCGCTGTCGTCATTGGCGCCGGGGGCATCGGGCACGGAGTCGTAATGGGCCATGAGCAGGATCGCCCCACTGTTGTCCTGGCCGGGGATGCGTACCATCAAATTATCCACCCATGCGACCCGTGCCTGCCCGTCCTCCCTGGAACTCGTACACCTCTCCCGCTGGATAATGGGCGTGAGCTCGAGCCGCTGCAGCTCTGACAGGATGTATTCCTGCACCTGCCTGTGTTCGGAGGTGCCCAGGGGATGGGGAGCCTGCGCCATCTGGGCGATGTGGACCCTCTCCTTCTCCACCGAAAACTGCTTGAGCGACAGGGCCTTGGGCATCTCCGGAGGGATGGTCAGCATCACTCCCAGGGCGACGCCCAGGCCGATCAAGGCCCACAATATGATGTAGGAGATCGTCTTGCTCATGTTCTACCTCCAGGAATAGGGGGGATTCCTCTGTGATCGATAGACCGGGTTTCTCATGTCATGCCTCATCCAGGGTCAGAAAAAGCGGCGCATGATCCGAGGGGGTAGGGCTGCGCCGCTTGCGGGGCCAGAGGTCAACGCCGATCTCTCTGATGCGCTCGAGCAGGGGAGCGGTGGCGAGGGCATAATCGATGCGCATCCCCTCGTCCTTCCAGATGGCGCCTCCCATGTAGCCCCACCATGTGAACTGTCGAGAATCTGGATAGAAATGGCGGAAGACATCTGTCAGTCCCCAGCCGAGAAGTCCGGAAAAAGCCTCCCGCTCTTCAGGCATGGTGCCGATGGTGTCGAACAGAGCCTCGGTGGAATGCACATCCGGGTCGGCATGAGCGACGTTGAAGTCTCCCACGAGGAGCAAAGGATCGTCCGGGCTGTGGTTTAGCTCCAGGAAACGAATGAGGCGGACATACCACTCGAGCTTGAAGAAGAACTTTTCCTGACCCCGTTCGCCTCCATGAGGAACGTAAAGGTTGTACAGGGAGAGGCCTGAGATCCGGGCTGCGATCGAACGCCTCTGTTTGT
This sequence comes from Candidatus Aminicenantaceae bacterium, assembly GCA_041821525.1. Lineage (GTDB taxonomy): Bacteria > Acidobacteriota > Aminicenantia > Aminicenantales > Aminicenantaceae > JAUXEH01. Next base: position 6,264 of record JBGUED010000107.1, read on the forward strand.
CCCAGTCCGGGTCTCCGAATCCCTTCCTCACGTCCTGCAGGGCGGGTTTGGAGCAGATGGCGACTCCGTTGTATCCTTTCTGGCCGGACACTGCGCAGGAATAGCCGAGGCCCTCGAATTCCGGCCGGGGGAACAATCCGTCCTCGGCCTTGAGTTCCTGCAGACACAGGACGTCGATGTCCTGGCCCCGGTGGTCGAGCCACTGCAGCACCAGATCTTTACGGGCCCGGATGGAGTTGACGTTGTAGGTGCATATTTTCATCCTGCTTTGCCCTCCTGGATGTCTATCCATTATATCTGGAACCGGGCGAGAACGGAACCGCAGCTTTGGATTAGTCGTCCTGGCTGTGGGCGAGGGCTGTTCCGGCAGGACCGGCCGGCACCTGCGGCGGTCGATCAGGAAGGCGGGCTTGCGGAGCGGTGGGCCAGCTGCACCGCAGCCAACATGCTGCGGGAGTCGGCCTTCCCCTGCCCGGCGATATCGAAGGCCGTCCCATGGTCGGGAGAGGTGCGTATGAACGGGAGCCCCAGCGTCATGTTGACACCGGTGTCGAATGCGATCAGCTTGAAGGCGACGAGGCCCTGGTCATGATACAGGGAGACCAGCAGGCGGTCGGGTCGGTCCAGGGCCATCCGGGGCACGATATCGGGCGGATACGGGCCGGAAACCGGCACCCCTGCGCCTCGGACTGCCTCCAGTGCGGGGATGATCTCCTCTTTTTCTTCGGTCCCCAGCAGTCCGCCCTCCCCGGCATGGGGATTCAGGCCGGAGACCAGGAGCTCTGGTCCTTCTCCCAGGATCTGAGCAGCCTGTCTATGCAACCGGAGCAGGAAGTCCTGCAGTGGCTCTTTTCTGATCCTCTGCAGGGCTTCACGGAGAGGGAGATGATGCGTGTACAGGGCCAGGTTCAGTCTATCGGAGAAAAAGGACATGATGGCCCCGGGCCAAAACTGCTCCAGGTAATCGGTGTGCCCGGCCCAGGAGACGCCCGCCAGGTTCCAGGAATGCTTGGAGATCGGAG
>JBGUED010000108.1:0-7270 GCA_041821525.1 Candidatus Aminicenantaceae bacterium
TGCCGCGAGCCGGAATATTCGGCGGAGAAGGCGATCCACCTGCCGTCCGGAGAGATCTTGGGATAGATCTCCATGCCCAGGTGCGAGGTGAGCTTGCTGGCGTCTCCTCCGGTCGCGGGCACCGACCAGATGTCTCCGGCGTACACGAAGACGATCAAATCGCCGTTTATGTCGGGCATGCGCAGCAGGCGGGCATCGTCGATGGCCAGTCCGGATACTGCCAGGCCCAGGATCAGGGAAAATAGAACAAATGTCTTTTTCATGGATATCTCCTCGTTAATTCGAAGGATTAAGATAATATAGATAGACAACTTAAACAAGGTAAAATCAAAGGGGATAGGTACATTTAGAGCTCTAAATGTACCTATCCCCTTTAATTATTTTTGCTGGAGCTTCTTCGCGATCTTGGCCCAGGTGTCGCGCAGGGTGACGGTGCGGTTGAAGACCGGCCTTTCCTTGGTCGAGTCGGGATCGACACAGAAATAGCCCTGGCGCAGGAACTGGAAGCGCTCGCCCGGCTTTGCCTCGGAGAGCGATGGCTCTGCCTTGCAGCCGCTCAGGATCTCCATTGAATCCGAGTTGATATAGTCCTTGAAATCGCCCTCTGCCTGGTCGAGCGGATTCTCCACCGTGAAGAGATGGTCGTAGAGCCTCACCTCGGCATCGAGCGCGTGCGCTGCCGACACCCAGTGCAGCGTGCCCATGACCCGCCGGCCGTCTTGGGACCAGCCGCCGCGGGTCTCCGGGTCATACGTGCAGTGGAGCTCTGTGACCTCGCCTGTGGCCTCGTCTTTTATCATCTCATCGCAGGTGATGTAGTAGGCGTGCTTGAGGCGCACCTCCCGCCCCGGGGCCAGGCGGAAAAACTTCTTGGGCGGGTCCTCCATGAAGTCACTTCGCTCGATGTAGATTTCCCGGGAGAAGGGGACCTGGCGGGTCCCCATGCCCTCGTCTTCCGGGTTGTTGACGGCGTCCAGCATCTCCACTTTGTCTTCGGGATAGTCGGTGATGACGACCTTGAGGGGATGAAGCACGGTCATGACCCTCTGCGCCCTCCGGTTGAGGTCTTCCCGGAGGCAGTGCTCGAGGAGCGCTATGTCCACCGTGCTGTCGCGCTTGGCCAAGCCGATGCGATCGCAAAAATCGCGAATGGATTCGGGCGTGTAGCCGCGCCTCCGGATGCCCGAGATGGAGGGCATGCGCGGATCGTCCCAGCCGCGCACAAAGTCCTCGTTCACAAGCTGGAGCAGCCTCCGTTTGCTCATCACCGTATAATTGAGATTGAGGCGTGCGAATTCGATCTGGCGGGAGGGAAAGATCTCGAGCTCGCGGATGAACCAGTCGTAAAGCGGGCGGTGGTCCTCGAACTCCAGGGTGCAGATGGAATGGGTGATTCCCTCGATGGAGTCGCTCTGGCCGTGGGCCCAGTCGTACATGGGATAGATGCACCAGTCATCACCCGTCCTGGGGTGAGCCGCATGCAGGATGCGGTACAACACCGGATCGCGCAGGTTGAGGTTGCCCGAGGCCATGTCGATCTTGGCGCGCAGTGTGCGGGTTCCATCCGGGAATTCGCCTTGGCGCATGCGCTCGAAGAGGTCGAGATTCTCCTCGATCGGACGGTCGCGGAAAGGGCTCTTCCTGCCCGGTTCGGTCAGGGTCCCCCGGGTTTCCCGGATCTCGTCCGCTGTCAGGTCACACACGAAGGCCTGGCCCCTTTTGATAAGTTTCACGGCGTATTTATAGAGCTGTTCGAAGTAGTCGGAGGCGTAGTACTCCCGGTCTTCCCAGTCGAATCCCAGCCAGCGCACGTCTCGCTTTATGGAGTCGATGTATTCCTGCTCTTCCTTGGTGGGATTGGTGTCGTCGAAGCGCAGGTTACAGAGCCCGCCGTACTGCTGTGCCAGCCCGAAGTTAAGGCAGATGGACTTGGCATGCCCGATGTGAAGGTAGCCGTTGGGCTCGGGGGGGAAGCGTGTGTGCACGCGTCCGTCGTTCTTGCTGCTGCGGATATCCTCCTCGATGATGGTCCGGATAAAATCGAGAGATCCGCCTTCTTTACCGGTGTCGTTGCGGTTGTTGTTCACGTTCCTGCCTTTTAAGTGAGCGTTGTAACAGAGACATTTATACACCGCCCCCGGTTTTATATCAATAAAGGTGATACATTGAGGCGGTCATACGGTCGAAGGATATTTATCAATTTTATCGATTCACAGCTTGTTAAAATGCGGTGTTTATGTATGATAAGCATAGGAGGACGACATGAAAGTACGTCTTAGTTTCATCGTCGCTGCGATGTGCCTCCTGGTTCTCGCCTGCTCGACGGGCGAAAAAGGCGTTTCCGCGGGTGCGGAGATGGCCACAGGCGTTGCCTGGGCCAAACTAAGCCTGGATGAGGCCAAGGTCGAGGCCGCGAACCAGAACAAGCTCATCATGGTCGACGTCTTCTCACCTACGTGAGGCAGCTGCGTTGAGCTGGACCGGTCGGTCTGGCAAGATTCAGCTGTGGGAGAGTTTATGGGGGGAAAATTCGTCAATCTGCGTATCCAAACGGCGGACGAGGCCTATCCTGATCTAAGGAAAGAATTCGGCGTCCGCGGTACGCCCACCGTCCTGTTCCTGGATGCCAGCGGGGAAGAGATCGACCGCATCGTGGGATACGGCGGCGATAAGGACGAGTATTTCCAGAAAGTCAAGGATTACGCTGCCGGGAAAAACACCCTCAAAGCGCTGCTGGCCGATTTCGTGGGCAAGGAAGGCGATGTGGATGCCAACTTTGCCATGGCCGAGAAATATGGCGACCGCTACGAGACCGACAAGGCCGTGCCGTACTACGAGAAGGTCCTGGAGCTTGATCCTGACGACGCCAAAGGACACAAGGTCGAAGCCAGCTATCAGGTGGCATTGAATGCCGCCCGCGCCAACCAGGACGTGGAGCCCCTTAAGGCCTTTATCGCCAGCAGCCCAGATGAAAAATACCTGGTCAATTCCTATTCTACGCTGGCGTCGGTCTATCAAAGGAAAAAAGAGACTGACAATATGGTGGCCGTCTGGGAGGAAGCGCTCAAGAAGTTTCCCGAGAATGCGCGTGTGAATTATAGTTTCGCGTCCGCGATCTTCCGCGGCCAGGTCGAAGAGCAGTATCCCAAGGCCCTGGAGCTCAACCAGAAGGCCGTGACCCTGGATCCTGAGATGGAGAGGTCCGCGAACTACAACCTGATCTCCTACTACACCAACACCAAGAACACGGACGAGCTGATCGAGACCTTCGAAGGGCTCATCGCCAAGGATCCGGAGGCGGGCGGTCTGATGAGCTACTATGCTCAGACCATCAATGCCCAGGAGATCGAGAGCCACTATGACCGGGGGATCGAGATGGCCCAAAAAGCCCTTGAGATCAACGAGAAAGCCGCCGGCTCCTGGTACACCCTGGCCCAGCTCTATGAGAAAAAGGGTGAGAAGGACAAGGCCATCGAAGCCGTGAAAAAGGCTCTCGAGATCAGAGAAAACAAGGCATATCAGACATTCCTGGAGAAGCTGGAAGGCACGAACTAGCCACTCAACTGTAAATGCTGTAGAAGCAACTCAAGGCCCGCTCCTCGAGCGGGCCTTTTTTTCTTCAGGGTGGAATTTTGAATTGGTGCGCTAACGGCGCGCTTTGCGGAAGATCTTCTTCTCCATGGGTTCGTGGAAGACCAGGATGTTGTCGTGGGCCTGGCCCAGCTCGGTGGCATAGCGGTCGGTCTCATTGGGCCGCATGTGCATGAGGATGATCTTTTGGGGCCGAATGTAGTCCTTGAGCAGCTTCTGACCGGCTTCGTTCTGCAGGAAGAAGGGGTCGATGAAGGCAATGTCGATGGCCTCTTTTTCTAATCCGAACTTGGGGAAGTACTCCACATTGGAGGGAGGGCTGATGTCTCCCAGGTGGAGGACAGTGAATCCCTCCAGATACATCAGGTAGGCCAGAGTCACGTAGGGGCGGTCGGGATCCCCGTGGTTGACGGGGAAGACCTTCATCCGGACGCCGGATACGGTCTCATTACGAGTCGTCCCCCAGTCCGGGTTCAGTTCTCTGGTCCGGGCCTTGACGGCTGAAAAATCCGTTCCGGCTGCCTCCTCCAACTCACCCACGGTTATGGAGTTGCCGACCAGGATCGTCTGCTTGCGGCTTTTCATCAGCTCAAAGGCCATGTTGGGTTCATAGTGGTCCCGGTGGGCATGGGAGAACAGGAGCAGGTCCAGCCGCTCGAAGGGAGCTGCTGCGTCTTTGATCTTCGCAAACACCGGGGCCGGAGTGTTGAGATAACCCCAGGGATTCTGGATCAGGGCGTCGATTATGATGGTTTTGGCAGGTGTGGTTATATAGAAACCCTCGTTGGCGATGTATGACACCTCGAGACTGTCACTGGATTCTTTGTCTGAGACTTCTTTGCTCAGCCAGATCACAGGGCGCGGCAGGTCGCGGGCGCCGGCTTTTTCGAGCATCTTCTGGAAGTCTGCATTCCCCCAATCCTGGCTGATATGGAGCGCTGTCCGTCCTCTGAGGTCTGTGGCGTCGATGTCAATTTTTTCGGCGATCAGCCGTTCTCCCAGCTCGAACAGGTCGCCGCGCGCGGCGCTGTGAAGCAGGGTGCCTCCCTGGGGGGAGAGGGCCCGGATATCGGCCCCTTTCGAGATAAGCTCCTCCACCAGCTGCTTGTGCCCCATGGCCGCTGCCGCGTACAGGAGGCGGGCGCCGTCCTCTCCTTCGGCCTTCACCTCGACATCGTTGCCCAGGATCCGGTCCACCAGAGAAACATTGCCTGCTACCGCGGCGTCGATCAACATCCGCATGCCTTGCCCGGGCTGGATCTTGGCGCCCCGGTCAAAGGCCAGGTCGATGAGCTGCGGCCGTCCCGAGTTGACGGCCATGCCCAGGAAGGCCTCGCCCGCATTGTTGCGGGCGTTGATGTCGGCGCCGCTGTCCAGCAGGAGCTCGGCCACTTCTCGGAGTCCCACAAAACGCAGGTAATGCAGGGGTGTGTCCCCCTCGTTGGTGATGATGCTCACATCCGCCTTTCTCTCGAGCAGGAGCTTCACCGCCTCTAAGTGGCACCAACCTGAGGCATAGTGGAGCGGGGTTTCGTCTGCCACATTTTTGGCATTGACGTCAGCTCCCTTGTCGAGCAGATAGCCGATGAGCTCCACACTGCCGCTTTCGGCAGCGAAATGCATGGGGGTTTTCTCATTCTCATTCTTGATCTCAAGCAGATTCGGATTGGCTTCGAGCAGGGACCGGACCTTGGCAAGATCTCCTGCCTGGGCTGCATCGTGGATCTCGTGGGCCGTTGCCGGCGTGACAGCAAAGACACAGATCAGGATGAACAACATGAAGGGATATGACCTTCTCATAGCGGACTCCTCCTTATTCGGATGGGTATATCTGTATACGGAAAACGCGCTTCAAGTTTTAAATGTCGGTTTGGAGGTTTTCTACTTGATTGAGATATCCGGGAAGGCTAGCGGCGTGCAGAGGCTTTTTTCTTCTGGGAATCGGGCTCCTTCTCCCCTTGTTCTGTGGGAATCTGCCAGACGTGGACCACGGGCTTTTCTCCATCAGCATGCGGCTCGAAGACATACAGAAATCCCTGCTGGGCATCGAAACAGGCCGCACCCAAATGATATTTCTGCTGGTTGGATGTGATGTGGAAGAGATACTCGTCGATCTCCAGCACAGCATAGGGCTGCGGCTCCCAGGGCTGTTGGATGCCGGTGGCCACCTCCGCCAGGTCTTGGACGTCGAAGAATAGAATCTGGCTGCCGAACTCGTCGCTCCACCATCCCCGGTTCTCGCAGTTTAGACAGGGTCCATCCTCGTTTCCATACCAGCAGTCGCCTTTTCCCTTAGTGCCGACAAAAATCAGGGCCGATTTCTCCCCGGCGGTCAACCAGGCAGCTCCGGACCACTCATCGGAATGATGGTAATCGTTCATGGAGTGAGTTTCTTCGGCCGCAGCGTAGGTGGAGGTATACAGGATCAGAGGTGTATTGGGCAAGGCTGAACCCGGGGGCGGGGGATTCCCCTGGTTCCAGGGACCGATCGCGAACAGGGCGGGTCCCTGCCCGGACCAGCCCCCGTCCCGGAAGCGTCCGGTGGCCAGGTTCAATCCGGGCGTGTAGAGATCCGCCCATCCTGAGGGGATCTCACAGAGGTAATTGTTGGTGCTCATGTTCTGGACATGGACCGGCCACCCTTCCAGGTACCAGCCTCCCTGGACTTGCGGATCGGATAGATCCGTCTCACACCAGCCGTGGGTGAGGTCAGCCGGGGCCTCCTGCATGTGATAGCCCCAGCAAAAATACAGCTTGCCTGAAGTCTGGGCTCCCTGGGCGGGCAGCCATGCCAGACCGGTGCGGGGAATCTCCAGGTTCGAAACATTCAGGATGTCGGTGAAAGTCTGAAGTTGGGCAGCTGCGTTGAGCTCGCCCAAGGTTTGGGATGTAGAGATCAGGGGGATGGGGACGCTGATCTCAGCTACCAGATGGGACCAGGCATGACCGGTGGCAAATATCGAGCCGGGGAAGCCGTCCTCTGGACCATAGGGATCTCCATCTGCGAAGTAGGCCATGGCATACCCTCCCCACTCCCAGGTGTCCACCAGGGATGGCCCCACCGTATTGGGAAGTCTGAAGACGCCCCGGTAGATCAGGTCTTCAGGCAGTATCCTCCCGGAATCCTGAGACAGTATCGGGCTGCAGGTCACTGCCAGCACCAGACAGATCAAAAAAATATTTTTCATATCTTCCCCATGATTTAGTCGCTTAAACTATATTTTTCTCGAATTTCGTATAGCTGTCCTTCCGATGGCCAACCCGGATTATGCGGATGACTGGCTCTGTTCTTTCCTTTTATACACATAATCAGTTTATACACATAATCAGTGTATGATCAAACGAAGAGTGTGAGTTGGTCACCACTTGATGAGACGTAGAGAGCCGGAAAATCGTCTCAGGTTGACATTCTTTCCCGAGTGCATTTGAATAGCAGGGAAATAAAGAGGGAAAAAAATATGCGACACCTCACTGCAGTAGGTTTCATTCTGGCTTTGGTTCTGTTGGGCATCTCCTGTTCAGGGGCAGAAACCGTACCAGGGGAGGAGGGGAGTATGAAACAACTGGGAATCCTGGGCAACCTGGTGTTCTTCTACTACCCGGATCTGGATGCGGCAGAACGGTTCTACACTGGGCTGCTGGGGCTGGAGAAGGTGCTGGACTACGGCTTCGCCCGGAT
>JBGUED010000109.1:0-7255 GCA_041821525.1 Candidatus Aminicenantaceae bacterium
GGATCTGGCCCCCTTCGTGTCTACTCCCCTGGCCGTGGCTGAGAAGATGCTGGAACTGGCCCAGGTGGACGAGGCCGACGTGGTCTACGACCTGGGCTGCGGGGACGGCCGCATCGTGATCCTGGCTGCTCAGAAGTTTGGGGCCCGCGGCGTGGGCATTGACTTCAATCCTAAGCGCATTGAGGAGTCCCTGCAGGGCGCCTTCGAAGCCGGGGTGGAGGACCGGACTGAGTTTCGGCTGGGAGACGTGCTGAAAGCCGAATTCTCGGACGCCACCGTGGTCACAGTCTATCTGCTGACCCGCTCCAACGAGAGACTGCGTCCCCTGTTTGAGGAGCAGCTCAGGCCGGGGACGCTGGTCGCGACCCACAACTACCGCGTGCCGGGCTGGGAGCACAAGGAGATCGACCGCAAGACCGTCGAGCTCGATCCCACCAACGTCCACCTCATCTTCCTCTACCGCCGCTGATTGGGGACGGACCACGAAATCTTACTGAAAATAAATAAGTTACACCATAAAAAGGGGCAAAATATTGGCTTATTAGGTCATTTTTAGTCGGGTTCGCTCTTATGCTTCAGCAGCCGCAGGGAGTTCATCGGCAACGGGCTCAGGGAAGAGGTCGTATTCCGGCCCGAACTGGGCCAGATATTCCAGCGTGTAGGCCCGAAGTGTGTACCAGATGGGGAGTGTCGCTACAGTACCGATATAGGGGATGATCAGGATCAGGAGTCCGATGCAGCAGGTCATCATCACGCCGAAGATGATGGCCATGACCACGGCAAAGTTCAGGATGAACCACACGAAGCCGAAGAGGATGAAATGGAAGGCGTGCTTGCGGAAGAGAGGGAGGAAGCGGCTCCAGGCCTGGGTCGTCGTGAGGCCGTGCTTGAACTGGAGCGGCGCTACGAATTCGGTCAGGAACAGCGAGATATATCCCACCATGACGAGGAAGATCAGGAAGACCAGCACCATAAATACGATGAACAGGAGGGGCACCTGGCCGGGATGCACTGTGTGGTACAGGTAGGAGGCGCCATTGAAGAAGACGGCGAGAAACAGGATAATCCCCGCGAACGTCACCACACTGAACACCAGCCTCCACACAAAGAGGGAGTTCCCCTCCCTGCTCTTTTCCCGCCAGGGTTTGGCGATCTCGGCCCGGTTCAGGGCCACGCTGTCGATGAACATGAACGTACCCCGTGAGCTCACCCAGTGGAGAGCGACTCCCAGGCAGATCAGGAAGGACAGGGCGAACAGGATCCCGATGAACCAGCCCGGATTGTCCATCAGCCATTCCCAGCCCCTGTGAGGCAGACGGACGAACTCATTGAAGCTGAGGTCATCACCTCTCCCTCCAGCCCGCGATCCGCTCCCTCCGCCGTGGCCCGCCAGAAGTCCGGCCAGGAACGCATTGAATCCCACGATGAACCACTTGTGCAGGTCAAAGGGTTTGAACAGCGCCAGTTTCATCCGGGTCCAGGCTCGACCCAAAGGCTCGAAGTACAGAATGTTCATGGTGTCCCCCAGCTCATTTTTTTGTTTGTCATTATACCTTCATTCAAAGTACGGGTGTACATATTTGTTTATTCACCTGAAACATTCTTTACCCTCCGGGCGGGGCGATCTCGACTCATCTGCTTCGGCCGCCCTCCCAGCAGGCCTGTCCAGAGTGTGACAGCTGGTGTGCGCATCCGGACATCTGTCCAGCATTCCACAACCGCGTTTCCCCTGATCTCCCCAGGTGACATCCCGCGTGCAGGTCTTGGCACGGAACTTGCGGTGGTCAACCTGTGAGAGAAGGAGATCTCTATGCTTAAGAACTATTTCAGGACCGCCATACGCAACCTTGGAAAATCCAAGGTCTACACCTTTATAAATATCTCAGGCTTGGCTATCGGGATCGCCTGCAGCATGCTCATGTTCTTCCACATCAAGGACGAGTTGAGTTGGGATAAGGATTTCCCCAAGTCCGACCGCATCTACCGCATCACCAACGAGGGACTCATCGGCGACTCCCGCCACTGGGCCGTGGTGTCGCCCCTCCATGGGCTGGAGATCCAGAGAGACATCCCCGAGATCGAGGTTGCCACTCGCATCTTCTACCTGTACACGAACATCCTGTCTTACATTCCGACCGATGGCCTGCCCAAGAGGTTCGAGGAGAAGGGAGGCTTCTACTCCGATCCCGGCACGATCGATATGTTCGACCTGGAATTCCTCAAGGGAGATCCCGAGACCTCCCTGAGAGAGGTCAACACCATGATCCTGACCGAGAGCATGGCCCGCCGCTATTTTGGTGAGGACGATCCCATTGGCAAGACCATACAGAACGAAAGCCGGAGGACTCCCTACCGCATAACCGGTGTCGTGGCTGACTTCGACTTCCATACCCATCTCAAGTTTGACTACCTGGTCTCCATGGAGTCCTTATATCGACTCATGACCCAACAGGGGGCACAGGACTGGCTCGAAGCCCGCGGCTGGGCCCACTTTTTCACCTATGTTCTTTTGGGAGAAAACTCCACACTGGCCCAGGCTGAGGCCAAGATGCCCGCTTTCACCGTGAACTTCTATGGCGATGAAAGCGGAACACCCGAGGAGATCCTTGCAGGCACGCGCCTGCACTTCCAGCCTGTCTCCCACATCCACCTGCACTCCCACCTGGAGCAGGAGATGGGGCCCAACAGTGACATCGCCTACATCTATATCTTTTCCGCCATTGCCGTGTTCCTGCTCGTGATCGCTGCCGTGAACTTCGTCAACATCTCCACCTCCCAGGCGTTCACGCGCATGAAAGAAGTCGGTGTGCGCAAGGTGATGGGTGCCAACCGGCCGCAGCTCATCCGGCAGTTCCTGGGCGAGTCCTTTCTCCATACTGTGGTCTCGGCCATCCTGGCGCTCGTGCTCTTTCAACTGGTGCTTCCACTCTACAACAATCTTGCAGGTCGTGAGCTCGATTTCGGTCTCCTCTTCCTGCCGCAGAACCTGGCTGTGTTCCTGGTCATCATCGTGCTCCTGAGCCTGGCCGCCGGGCTCTATCCGGCGCTGTTCATGGCCGGATTCCGGCCCGCCACCTCGCTTCGCAGCCTCCGCAGCCCTGGCTCCGGTGCCTCGAATGTGCGCCGGGGGCTGGTGGTCTTCCAGTTCGTAGTCTCGATCTTCATGATCTTCAGCACTATCACCATCTACCGCCAGGTCTCCTATTTCCAAAACCGTGATCTGGGATTTAACAAAGAACGCCTGCTGGCCGTCAAACTTTACGGTGCCATGCAGCGTAATGCTATCTCCCAAACCCGCACGCTCAAGGCCGAGCTCCTGGGGCACTCCGCCATATCCCACGTGGCCCTGGCCTCCAACCTGCCAGGCGAGAGGCTGAGCGTCGAAAATCTTCGCCCCCAGGGCGTCTCCGACGACCAGCAGCTCCCCAGCATGCGCTACCTCCGGGTGGACGAGGACTACATCGAGACCATGAACATTACGCTCCTCGAGGGCCGGAGCTTCAAGGGCATGACGCGAGAAAGCCCTGCTTTCATCCTGAACGAGGCGGCCGTGACCGCCCTCAACCTGGAGAATCCGGTGGGGACTATAGCCACCAATTTCCGCGGCGTTAATGCCGAGATCGTAGGTGTGGTCAAAGACTTCAACTTCGCCTCCCTCCACAACACGGTCGAGCCCCTGGTTATGGACTACCGGGTCGAGTGGGGGAGCTACCTGCTGATCAAGTTCCAGGGCGGCCGCACCCAGGATGTCATCAAGCTCATGGAGTCCAAGTTGGGGGATGTTGCACCGCAGAACCTGTTCCTCTACTCCTATGTGGACGACGAACTCACGCGCCTCTATGCCGGCGAGATCCAGATGAGCGACGTGTTCAAGGTCTTTTCCCTGCTCGCCATCTTCATCTCCTGCCTGGGCCTGTTCGGGCTCTCGGCCTATTCGGCTGAGATCCGGACCAAGGAGATCGGCGTACGCAAGGTGATGGGCGCCACCATCCCGCAGATCGTGGCGCTCCTGTCCAAGGACTTTACCCGCTGGGTCCTGCTGGCGAACCTCATCGCCTGGCCGCTGGCTTATTTCAGCATGCAGAAATGGCTCACGAACTTTGCCTACCGCATCCAGATAAGCCCGGTCACATTCCTCATCTCCGCCCTCCTGGCCCTCACAGTCGCCCTCGTTACCGTGTCCTACCAGGCCGTCCGGGCCGCCTCTGCCAATCCCATCGACTCCCTCCGCTACGAATGATATTTTGGGGACGGACCATGAAATCTTATTGAAAATAAAGAAGTTCTCACCTTAAATTACCGTTTTTTTGGCCTTATGCCCCCATTTTTGACCCCAATAACAGGCCCATAAGCGTTACACCCTGATCCGCTATGCCTCCGTAGGCCAAAATTGCTGCGTTCCCATCCTGACTCAAAAAGGCTAGAATGTGCGTAATGGTGTGCCAAAGGATAGTGTACCAAGGAGAGGCAGCATGACGGAGAGGGACAGCATAGACCTGGATTCCGGGGCTACATGGCAGAAGCTATTCGAACGAGTCCCTCTCCAGATCCTCGGGCTCGATCTTGAAGGACGTATCCTCTACGTGAACAGGTCCTTCGCAGGCAGGCCCCTGGATGAGATGACAGGTACTCATATCGAGGATCACATGCCCGGCAAAGATCACGTTCATATCCGGAAGCTCTTGTCAGATGTGGTCAGCACCGGGGAGGCGACACGTTTCGAAACATCTATGATCCTCGAGGACTGGTCCCATAGATGGTTTGCCTCTTACATCACTCCCTATCTGCAGGGCAGGGAAGTCACCGGATTTATCGTCATCAACCAGGATATCACCGAACAGAAGACAACAGAACGAGCACTCCGGGAGAGCGAGTATAAGTTCCGGGCCTTGGCCGAACAGTCGCCCAACATGATCTTCATCAACCAGAAGGGTCGCGTCGTCTTTGCCAACAGGATGTGTGAACAGCTCACGGGTTATACTCAGGAAGAGTTCTATGCGCCCGATTTTGATTATCTCTCAATATTCGCTTCCGATTCCCTGCCGCTCGTCCAGCAGAACTTTGTCCGGCAGATGCAGGATGAAGAGATCCCTCCCCAGGAATACACGTTCGTAACCAAATCCGGGACGCTCCTTGAGGGCCTGGTCACCACCCGGCTGTTTTCCTACGAGAGCGAGACCGCCGTCCTGGGAATCGTCACCGACATCACCGACCGTAAGAAGGCGGAAATAGCCCTCAAAAGGGCCCATGCCGAACTGGAACTCCGGGTCGAGGAGAGGACCGCAGAACTGACCGTCGCCAATGAACGCAAGCAGCTCGAGATCGAGCAGCGTAGCAAAGCTGAAGCCGCTCTCAAGGCCGGCGAAGGGATGCTCCGATCCATCTTGGATTCTTCCCCGGATGCTATCATGATGATCGATATCAATGGGAATTTTATCGAGTGCAACCGGTCCGCCGTCGAGCAGCTCCGATTCCGATCAAAAGAGGAGATGCTGCAAAGGAATTCCTTTGACCTGGTGGTCGACAAAGACCAGGCCCGGGCCATGCGCAACACCGAAGAAACCATCCGTTTGGGCACCATGCCAAACATCGAATACCAGGTCCAGCGCAGGGACGGCACAGTGATTTACACCGAATCCTCGGCCAGCGTCATCAAGAACTCGAAGGGGGAGATCAGCGGCTTTGTGGTTGTGGCCAAGGACATCAGTGAACGCAAGGCTTCTGAGGAAGCCCTGCTCCTTTCTCAGGTCAAGCTGCGTGATCAGAAGAAGGCACTGGAACAGAAAAACATCGCTCTGGGAGAGATCATCGCCCAGGTCGAGATCGAGAAGCAGAAGATCAAGGAAGATATCACGCTCAATGTCCAGCGCGTGCTCTTTCCCATCTTGGATGAGCTGGATCGGGCGGTCGATCCCAAGCCCCTGCTGGATGTCTTCCGGCGCAACCTGGAGGGGCTGGCCTCATCCTACGGGTCCCGGATCACGGAGAAGACCACCAACCTGACCCCCCGTGAGGTCGAAATCTGCAGCATGATCAAGGGAGGTCTGTCCTCCAAGGACATCTCGGAGATCTTAAATATTTCCCAGGCCACTGTGGAGCGCCACCGGAAAAACATACGCAGTAAACTGAATCTGACCAACCAGGACATCAACCTGGCCACCTTCCTGCGCAATCTCTAACAATGGGTATGAAAAATACCCATTCCATACCCATAAGGGCATTTTTCTGAATCCTGCACCAAAATGCCGGATACACTGATAAACCGGGCTTCTCCCCAGGGGAAATGGAAGTTTACCTGAGGCTAACCTCTTGAAATGGGTTGGTTTAGGAGGGGGGGGGGTTGCCGGCTGATGTCAGCAAAAGGGGGGTTGATGATGGGAACCAAAAAGGTGGGGGCTCTACCCAGCCGGCCAAGAAGAACCACTATCATAATAGCGGGCATGACCCACATATATGTCAAGTATATTCGAAATATATTTATATTTTTTCCTCTCCTCATCTCCCGCACCAGGCCTGGCCTTGACTCCAGCCCGGTTGGCCATTATTATGACTCATGAGTAGACCCAAATGTTTAATCTCAAAAACCGTATACTGAAATTCACTGCCAACGAGGTCCAGGATCCGGAGCGCTCCGCCTCGGATACCCTCGAACGCCTCCACATCGCCACTTGTGTCGTCCTCCTGGAGGTAGCCAAATCCGACGATGAATTCTGTTCGCTCGAGCAGACCACACTGTCCGCCATCCTGCAGAAGGAATTCCAGATCCCGGAGGAGGCGGTGGAGGCCCTCATGGACGTGGCCCATGCCGAGCGCGCCAAGAGTGTCGACCTCTACGAATTCACCAGCCTCATCAACGAGAACTATTCCCTTCCGGAAAAGATCCGGATCGTCGAGCTGGCCTGGAGGATCATCTATGCGGACCAGGAACTCAACCGCTATGAGGATCACTTCGCGCACAAGCTGGCCCGACTCTTCCGCCTCCACCACGAGGACCTGATCGAGGCTAAGCTGAAGGTCCTGGAGGAGATTCGAAGGGAGGCTTAGGAGGAAGAACGCGTGCCCCACCTGGTCCTGATCCTGGAAGACGCTAAGGCAAAAAGCTACGAGCTCACAAAGCCGGTCTTCACTGTGGGCAGGAGCCCGGACAGCGATATCGTCGTCCCCGACCGCTTCGTCTCCCGCGAGCATGCCCGCATCACGGCTCTCGACGATGGGGGCTTCGAGATCCATGACTTGGGCGGCCGGCAGCCCCTCA
>JBGUED010000110.1:0-7248 GCA_041821525.1 Candidatus Aminicenantaceae bacterium
GCATTAGTCTGCCTTCTGGTTTTTGTTCAGTTCACCGCGGTTTATGCATTCTCCCCTGAGCTGATGGTGAATGACTTCAGGCTGGACAAGGAATACGCATCCGAAAGTGAGGTCAAATCCTTTTCCTTGAAGGCCACCTATTCGCCCGAACTCATGATCGATGATCCCGTCCTCTTCGCAGACATCGCTCAGGACACCGATACTGATGCGGCCATCAAGCAGCTCAAGTCCAAAAGGATGTGGTCATGGGTGGGCGCCATTGGTTTTACGGCCGTCGGAGCAGGGCTCATATATCTATTCGCGACCTATGAGGATCCGACCACCGAGAACCAGCTGGGGGAGGATATAGGACACACTCAGACCAACTCCATGACCCAATATGGTTACTTGATCGGCGCGCTGATTTCGCTCGGAGTTACCGCTTTCCTCATCAGCGGTGCAGTGAAGTCTGGGAAGGCCATCAAGGAGTATGAGGCCGAGCTTAAGGCTTCTGCCGCTCTCTCGCGCAGGTAAGCCGGGCTCCATGCCCTGACTAGCGTTTATAGATCAGGCGGAAAAACTTCGTCTCGAACGCTTTCAGTCTTGGGTGGACCGTAGGCTGTCCGATCGGTTCGCCCAAGGCATTTGTTTCTATCAACGAATATTTTCTCCCGTCAAGACCAGAAGAAAACACTTCGAAATCCGATTCCCTGCCTTCGAGCTCCCGGACATGCAGGATCACTTCGCCACCGAGGAGAGGTCTGGCCGTGACCAGCAGGATGTTGGGTTCGCTGATCTCCAGCAGAGAAAAGGATTTCTGTTTTTGAACCGAGTGCGCAGGCGGAAACACACGTGTGAGCAGCGGGATGCGCGAATCCCATCCAAAGCGGGCCGCCCTGCTTCCGGCAGCAGTACCGGTGCCCGATGTAATGGCATAGCTCCAACGGAATTCACCCCGCTGGCTGGCACGAAAATTCGTAACCCAGTAGTTATTCATGACCCAGGAATACACGTGCGGTCGCTCGACCTGGGCCACGTAGCGGAATTCTCCCAAGTTGAGCCCTCCGAAATGGACCAGCGGAATCTCGGGACTGCTGAGGACCACCTGCCCGCCCTCCGGATCCCGGACGGCGCAGTAATTCTGCAGGGCATTCCAGTCGGTCGCTGTCCCTTCCAGCTGATCCTTCCCAGGAATGACCTCGCCGCCCTGGATCTCGTAATGGATCGTCCCGCCCTCCAGCCGGAAAGGAAAAGCGACATAGAGTGCCTCCGGGTCTGTGATGTCCTTCTTGAACAGAACATAATGCAGCTCCAGGCGCTTGTGCCGTTTGAACAGGCGGACCTCACACCTGAGGCGCGTACCGGAGATGGCCGTATCTGTGGTGCCGCTCCAGGACAGGCTCTGCCAGAGGGGGCCGTTCACTCCTGTCTCGATTTTCACATCGTTAAGGCTGGAACGCTCCTGGTCGACCAGGCGAAAGCGCTCCAGTTGCCCCCGGTTGGAGATGCGCTCCAGGATGAACTGGCCCATCAGCCAGGGGCTGTCAGCATCGACCAGTTCTTCCCCCCACTCCTTGTCCACCAGGCTTGTGATTCCGCCCCTGTCGGGATCTATGACCAGGCGGTAGAACTCATTCTCCAGGAGCATGCCGCCCATTTTCTCTCCATCCTGAAGTGCTTTAAGTTCGAGGGAGCGCTCAGCCGGCCGTGCGGTCTGGAGGGCCTCGATGCGGTAGGTGTGGAATCCCAAGGCCGGGACGTTTTCGGCCTGCACGAACCAGTAGGTCCCATCGGCCCGGCTTCGTGATTTTTGCGCTGGCACCTCTTTGCCAGACACATCTTTCAGGCGGAAGTCCCGCCCCGGGGGGATGATCTCGTGATCGACATAGATCTCTACCAGCCCGGATCGGGGATGGCCCTGGGAGTTGAACACGGCGACCGAGGCGGTCTCCTGGAGGGGGATATAGGCCTGGATCAAGCCCATGGCCGCTTCCTGGAGGAGGCGGTTCTCCTTGGCCGCCTCCCAAACATAGGACGATTTTTCCGCCCACTGCACCATGCTGTTCTCAGCCAGAGGATCGCTGATGCTCTCGGCTGCCCCCATAGTGTGTTCGTCCCAGAAGAGCAGGGCGGATCCGATCTTTTCCATTCTGCGGAACAGGTCCGGTGAGAGTCGTGCCCCCAGGAGTCGGGCCATTACCAGGAGGCCCTGGTTGGCCGTGAAACGGGCCTGGGCCAACCGGGCAGTTGCTGTTTCCCGGGCCGCAGAGCCGAATCCGTCCGACCACCAGTCAGGCCAGGAAACCCGGTATACCGGGAGCTCGTCTCCGTGTTTCTGCTCTATGTGGGTCAGGAACTCCCGGGCTGTGGCGCTGCGGAGCCGCGGCCACACATACTTCTGATTCCATTCGCGAATAAATTCACAACCGACCGTGGCCGGAGGTGAATTGTCTGTAAAGTACCCGGCATACTGAACGGACAGGTGATCAAAAGGATAGGATTTAGCCTCCAGGTTGCTCAGGTAAAGAAGAAGGGCCTCCTCTGTGTTCTCGAAACGGCCGGTGTGGATGCCCCAGAAGTTACCCGTATTGTAGTGATCGGCCCGAAAGGCCAGCAGGCGGCGGCCCGAAGGAGATTCCCACCAGAAGGCCGTGGGTTTATCAAAAGGGATGCGGGCTCGGTGGCCGTGCTGGCCCATGGTCAGGTAGCGGACGCCCGTATCAGGAAAAAAGTCCGCCAAGCACCAGCCAATGCCGTTCACGTCGTTCTGCATGGCGGTCGTGACCTGGATGCCCTGATCATGGAAGCGGGCCAGCGGGCCTAGGGATCGCGCCAGCATGTTTTCGTCTGCGATCTCGGAGAGGTTGAACGGCATGGCCGTGACTTCGATCCGCCCTTCTGTGATTCTCTGTTTGAGGCGTCGGATCTGGGAGGCGGGCCTGATCCTGAGGTATTCATCTACGGCCCAGGATGCCTCACAGGTCCAGCGGAAGCGGGAGTCGTCGGGAAAAGAATCGGTCAGGTCGCAGTAGTCCAGGGCATAGTCGATGAATCTCAGATGTTCTGCCAGGATCTCTGTCTGAGGACGAGTGTAGCCGATGTCGGTATGAGTGTGCTGGACCATGTAAAGATACCAGGGACGCACGGGGCGGCGCGTGAATTCCAGCTCAGCCGTGTCTTTGCCAGGACGCTGGATCTCGAGGACTTGCCGGGCCTCAGTTTCGGTCTGCGGCAGATGCAGAATGACGCGGTTGAATCCGAATACGACTTGGGTATCTTCCGGATCCGCCCCATCCACTTCCAGGCGGGCGGTTTCGGGGAGGCCGAGGTGGACGAGGTGGACGTGAACCGGTTGATACAGCCCGCCCTCCCGGCGCACGATCGCAGGCTGGGGTACGACCTCTGCGCCGACACGAACCTCATTCTGAAAGGTCATGTACCACACACGGCTTCCTGCACTCTCGCCGGCTACTCGGAAGCGGAGAGGCTTCCCACGCGGGAGTAACCCAGCGGGCATGTGCAGGGCGATGTAGCCGAACACATCTCCATGGCGGTCGATCATGGTGACACGGAAATGCAGCCGGGCACCGTTCCTGGCATCCACAGTCCATTCTTTTACTGAGTTGACCACGGGATTGGCGAAGCGGAACCAAGCTTCGCCGTTGACGGAAAGGTCATAGGAGTGTGGATCCGCATCGACATCCATTCCGAAAATCCAGACGAAGGTCGCCGCCTCCCCGGCAAAACTCTGAGGGACGGGCTCGGACTGCCACTCGATGAAATCACGGGTGTCCAGTGACCTGACCAGCAGGGCCGATGTGACATCCGGATGGGGCGAATGATATTCGATAGTCCCACCCCCGATGGTGGAGGCGTACCCCTGGAACCAGCCCGAAGATGAAAAGGGAGATGCGGCCTCCCCGGACACTGCAGGCTCCCTTCCGCACCCAGAGAATAGAGCCAACATCCCGGCTACTGAGACGAGGAAATAGCGAAATCTCATTGTGATCCCTCCGGGTGTATTGTAGAAAGATTACGCCCGGAATTCAATTTCCGTTTTTGAGGAATATGGGGTACCATAGAGCCAGCCCATTTGAGCCAGTAGCGGATCATGGAGAAAAACTCATAATTTATAATTCCCATGGGAATTGAAAGCATGCCACCTTTGAGCTATAATACATTCATTCTGTGAGGAGGAAAAAATGAAAAAAGTAGGGATATCTGTTTTAACGCTGGCAGCGGTGGTGATCCTGTTTATGGGATTCGGACCGACATCGGAAATGCCCGGCCCGGATGCCGCATCACTCTGGGAATATATCACCAAGGAATCCCCTTATAAAGAGTGGGATTTCTGGGATGATCACAAGGATATCCAGCCAGGAAATTCCCCCCACGGACCCTTTCACCGAGTCTATGTTAATGAGGTCCTTCTCAAGACCGATGGTACTCCGGCCCCCTATGGATCCATTCAGGTGAAGGAGAGCTTCGACAGCAACAAGAAGCCGACCGCTCTAACGGTCATGTACAAGATCGAGGGATTTAACCCGGAGGGCGGCGACTGGTTCTGGGCCCGCTATTCTCTGGACGGGAAAGCCAATCCTGCCGGTAAAGTGCAGGGCTGCATCGGCTGCCATGCTGTCAAGGCCGGCAACGACTATATTATAGTCCACGATCTCAAATAACCTGGACCATTCCTCAGCCCTATTTTACTTCGGGTTTGAGGTGCTGGATTAAATATTCAACGCGGGACTCCCCGTAGCGGGCAAAACGGATGCCGTGCTGCTGCTCAGGGTAGAACATGAAGTCGAACGTCTTGTTGTGCTTGAGCAGTTCCTGAAGCAGCTGGATAGAGTTTCCGGGATGGACGTTGTCATCCACAGCCCCGTGGTGGATGGACAGGTGCCCGATGAGATCCTTGGCATAAGTCATGCATGAACCCTTCCTGTACCCCTCGGGATTGTCCTGAGGGCGGCGCATGTACCGCTCCGTGTAGATCGTGTCGTAATTCCGCCAGTCCGTGACCGGTGCCCCGGCGACTCCTACGTGAAAGACATCAGGGGCTTTGAGGAGCGCGATACAGGTCAGGTAGCCCCCGTAGGAGTGCCCGGTGATTCCCACGCGCTCTGCATCCGCATAGGGCCGGCTGGTGATGTGTTTGACGGCTGCCACGTGATCGGCCAGCTCGATTTCGCCCATGTTGAGGTACATCAAGTTCTGGAACTTTTTACCCCGCCGCGAAACGCCCCTGTGATCCACGGACGCCACCAGGAATCCCAGCTGGGCCAGGGCCTGGCTGCGGCCGTTGATGACATAACGGTTTACGGCCTGCCTGGATCCGGGTCCTCCGTAGACAGACATGATCAAGGGATACGACTGTTTGGGGTCGAAATGCGCTGGAAAGTACAGGATGCCGTCCAGGTCATGTTGGCTGTCGGCGGATTTAAAGGTAAAGTGTTCGGGCTCGATCAGTTTGAGATCTCTGAAATCCTGGCTGACGGTGGACTTGCCCATTTCCCGTATCAGAGTGCCGTCGGCTCGATGCATAGTGAACCGGCGCATGGTGTCGAAAGAGGAAAAGGAGTCTGTGTAGAACTTGGCGTTGGGAGAGAGGCTTATGGAGTGCGAACCCGTCTCCTTGGTCAGGCGGGCAAAACCTGTTCCATCGAGTTTGACTCGATACAGATGGCTCTCCAGCCCGCGGGTCTCGTAACCGGAGAAATAGACCCAGCTGCTCTCCTCATCCACGCCCAGGATGCGGCCGATCGGGAGCTTGGCATCCGTGAGCTGCTTGATCAGCTTTCCCTCCACATCGTAGAGAAAGATCTCGTTCCAGCCGCTGCGTTCCGAGGTCCAGAGGAATCGCCCTCCCTTGAGCCAGATCAGCTGTCCCCCTTCATCTATATAGCAGGGGTCTGAGTCTTTGAGCAGCAGCCTGGATTTCCCGGTCTCCGGGTCTGAAAGGAAAACCTCCACCTGATTCTGCCAGCGATTGAGCCGCCGCCAGGAAAAATACTTTCCGTCCGGTGTCCAGTTCCCACGATAGAGGTAGACGTTGGTATCCATACCGGTCTCGATTCGTGTGATCTCTCTGCTCTTTACATCCACGACAAACAGACGGACAATGGGATTGTTGGCCCCGGCCTTGGGATAACTCTGCAGCTCGAGCTCTGGTTCGGGGCTGACATCATGTACGATGGGGTATTTGGTCACAGGGTATTCGTCAAACTGCATGTACGCGATCTTGCTGGAGTCGGGCGACCACCAGAAAACCTGGTACTGGCCCAGTTCCTCCGGATATACCCAGTCCGGAAAGGCGTTGCGCAGGTCGGCATGCCCGCCGCTGGTCAGAGCCTTCTCACTTTCCTTCCGGTCCTTAACGTACAGGTCAAAATCCCGTGTGTAGGCTCGGTACTGGAGATCGGGAGAGAGAACCTCCGAATACCTCCGGCCGCGCACACCGACGGTCTCTCTCTCTGGGACATAGGAGAAGATCGAGTGTGTGGCCCGCTCATAGATGAAGGCCCGGTTCCCGGACTGGAACTGGATCTTCTGACAACCGTCAAGGAAGGAGAAACTGCGGAAGGGGAGGGCTGTGACCTCAGCTCCGGATACAGTGTTGTAGGCCTCGATCAGGGATGCATCATCGAACAGGGGGCTCTCTTCGCCGGTATCGGCATCCACTTCCAGGAAGGTCTTGGCCTTTGCGTCATAATAGTAGTAGGCACTGCCGCAGGGGGTCCAGGTAACTCGGGACAGTCCCTCGGTCATGACCAGGGTCCGGTCTGTGGTCAGCTTTTCATACAGGGCCTTGCCCCTCAGCTGAGCGCTGCAGGGTGACACCAAAACGGCTGTAAAAGCCGCGCAAAGTAAAACGATCAGGGCATAACGATGGATTTTAGACATGATGACCTCCCAGGATAGTTCAAGGATTGTGTATACCACACTCCAAAGTCTCCGGTCAATCGTGATACAATAACACATAACTATGAATGACCGGGAGATACTGCTGGCCGCAAACAGCCTGGGCAAGACCTATAGCATGGGCAAGATACGCGTGACTGCCCTGCACGAGGTCGATTTTGCGGTCCAAGAGGGAGAATTCTTGGGTGTGACAGGAACCTCCGGTTCAGGCAAATCCACGCTCATGAACCTCCTGGGAGGATTGGACACGCCGACGTCGGGACGTATCGAAGCCCGCGGAAGGGGGATCTCGGACATGGGCTCCGAGGAACTTGCTCGCTACCGCCGCCACAGCGTGGGCATGATCTT
>JBGUED010000111.1:0-7246 GCA_041821525.1 Candidatus Aminicenantaceae bacterium
TTGTTCCTCCTAAGAACACACCCACCAGCCCACCCCTCTCCTCCAGGTAGAATTTCATAGGGTAGAAATCACGTCCAATGGTGATGCCGAACTCCTCGGCTTTCAGGCCGACGACGATGTTCTGGTCATACCGGCCCCTGAGATGCTCCACCCTCTCGTCTGTAAGTCTCACGGGCCGAGCTGTGCCCACCGTGGGCTGCGCAGGGAACGGCTTTGTTTCTCCGAATTCCTCTTCGACTATCCTGTTGATCACTTCCATGACCCGTCCCCCACTGAGCCGGGTCTCATGGGAGTTGCACAACGTCACCACTCCCAGCTTGATCTCGGGATACATGACCATCGAGGTGATAAAGCCATAACCCCCGCCGCCGTGTTGCAGGTTGTAGGTCGTGCTGATGCGGTTCATGACAAGGCCTAGACCATAGCCTGCCCTCTGGTGTTTTTCCGGGAGGGAGGCAGCATGCATTTGATCAATCAGCTTGCGCTCGAGCACCTGACGGCCATCAACAACACCCTTGTTGATGTGGAACTGCATGTATCGAGCCATGTCGAGAAGGTTGGTGTATACCCCGCCAGCCGGTATCATGGGAATGAACACCGGGATTCCATCTTCGACCTCAGCCTTGTCCGAGACATGGCCGATGGCCCGGTTCGTGCTTGCCTGGATCTTTTCCACATCCATGGTGCTGTGTCTCATCCCGATCGGGTCCAGGACCTTCTGTTGGATGTAGTCCCAAAAGGGCATCCCGGCCTTTTCCTGCAGGATATAGCCAGCCAGGTCGATACCCAAATTGGAGTAGCTGTAACGGTACCCCACAGGATAGCGCAGCCAGGAATCGGAGATGCTCAGCACATGTTCATTGAAGGAATGGGGGCGGTCGTCGAAATTGCCGCCAACTGGTGCCTCATGCGTGAATCCGGCCTTATGGGACAACAGAATCCGGAGCGTCATTTTGCGCTCTGGATGCTCCTCATAGGGGCTGTTGACCGTGAATTCGGGAATATACTCAGTGATCGGAGCGTCGAGGTCGAGCAGGCCGTCCTGTACCGCCATCAGGACGCCGAGGGCTGTGAAGCTCTTGGACATGGACTGGATGCTGAACAGGGTTTCCTCTGTGATAGACTGTCCTCCCTCCCGGTGGGTCCTCCCGAAGGTCATCTGCCACAGGATCGACTTGTCGTCCACGATGGCGACTGCCGCCCCCGGCATGGCGCTCTCGTCGATCCATTTCGGGACTTCAACCTTCAGTTGTTCGACAATCCGTTCCTGGATCCTCGGATCATTGGTCTGAGCGGATGCTAGAGTGGCACACAAGATTATAATCATTGCAGAAATCAGGATTACAATCGTTTTGCTTTTCATTGGTTTAGATATCCTTGCCTTAGTTGCCTTATTTAGCTCATTTTCCTATGAAAATATACGCTTTTAGCACTTAAAAGTTTTCATTTTAGCACTTATCTGCTTTCTTTTCAGGGACTTTTCATGGTCCGTCCCCAATTACAAATAAATGAAAGAAAGATAGTGGAAATGGAGTCTATTATATATAATGATTCTTCATATGTTTCATCCATGAATCAAATAATCTAAATCAGGAGGGAGAGGATGTCTCTGCATTTCAGGAAGGTGTTTCAGGCGGCACTCATGCTCTGTTTGGTCCTGGGTGTATCACACCCGTTCTATTCGCAGACCGAGGGCTCCAATGGACACCTGATCAAGGACCTCAAGTGGCGCAGCGTCGGCCCGGCCAACATGATCGGCCGCATCTCCGACTTCGAAGCGCTGGAGAATGACTTTA
Source organism: Candidatus Aminicenantaceae bacterium (assembly GCA_041821525.1). Lineage (GTDB taxonomy): Bacteria > Acidobacteriota > Aminicenantia > Aminicenantales > Aminicenantaceae > JAUXEH01. The sequence goes on from JBGUED010000111.1 coordinate 1,797, forward strand.
CTCAGGTGTTGGTAGCCGGTGCCTCCGGCGGAGTCTGGAAGTCCGTGAACGCAGGCACGACCTGGGAGCCGATCTTCGACAAGTATGGCTCGGCCTCCATCGGTGACGTGGCGTTCTATCAGAAAGACCCCAACATCATCTGGGTCGGCACCGGTGAGGAGTGCCCCCGCAACAGCATCGCCTGGGGCGACGGGATCTACAAGTCCACAGACGGCGGCAAGACATTCGCCCACATGGGCCTCAAGAACACGCACAGCATCGCCAGGGTTCTCCCTCACCTCGACAGCCCCGACATCGTTTATGCGGCGGCCGCCGGGCACACGTGGGGCTATTCAGGCGATCGCGGCCTGTTCAAGACCACGGACGGCGGCAAGACCTGGCAGAAGCTTACCAACGGCCTTCCGGACGACGGCAAGACCGGCGCCATCGATCTGATCATGCATCCCAAGAACGCTGACATCCTCTACGTAGGATTCTGGCAGCGCGTTCGTCAACCTTGGCGCTTTGACTCGGGAGGACCCAACAGCGGCATTTACAAATCCACGGATGCCGGCGCTTCCTGGACCAAGCTGACCCAGGGCCTCCCCGAAGGCGACCTGGGCCGCGTCGGGCTGGCCATCTCGCGCAGCAATCCCGACGTGCTGATGGCTATGGTCGAGCACAGCTACCAGCCCCAGCGCCAGATCCGCGAGGGCACGACCCAGAAGCCCAATCCCGAGTACGACGACATGACCAAGCTCGGCACCGGCATGTACCGCTCCGAGGACGCCGGCGCGACCTGGATGTACATGAACAGGACCAACACGCGGCCTTTCTACTACAGCCACATCTACATCAATCCCCTCGACGACAAGCTGGTGTACTATCTGGCGACCTCCATGCAGTACTCCGAGGACGGGGGCAAGACGCTCAAGACCATCCAGGGGCTCCATCCCGACTTCCACACCATGTGGCTCGATCCCACCCACAAGGACCGCTTCTACGTGGGGCAGGACGGCGGAGCCTCCATCACATACGACGGCGGTAAGACCTGGATCCTGTTCGACAACCTCTGCATGTCCCAGTTCTATGCCGTGAGCGCCGACAACCGTGATCCCTACTACGTGTACGGCGGCCTGCAGGACAACGGCTCCTGGGCCGGCCCCAGCATGAACCGGGAGGGCATGATCCTGACCGACCACTGGTTCAACTTCGGGGGCGGCGACGGTTTTTACACCCAGAACGACCCCACGGACTGGCGCATCGTCTATGGTGAGAGCCAGGGCGGAAACATCTTCCGGATGAATATCGAAACACGGGAGAACGCCCGCATCCGGCCGTCCCAGCAGACCACCTACAACTGGGCAGACCACGCTCCGCCACCACCCAAGAAGAAGGCGGAGGCCGCACAGCAGCCCTCACGCTTCGGACGCCAGAGATCGCCCTTCCGTCAAAACTGGAGCTCCCCCATCCTGATCTCGCCGCACAATTCCAGCACTATCTACTTCGGTGGCGACCGCGTGTTCAAATCCATAAACCGCGGCGACAACTGGACCATCATCAGCCCGGACCTGACCACCAACGATCCGGAGAAGCACAGTAAACCTACGGGCGGCATCACTCTGGATCAGACCGGAGCAGAGACCCACTGCTCCATCACCACCCTCTCCGAGTCACCGAGGACACCGGGACTGCTCTGGGCGGGCACGGACGACGGCAATGTGCAGGTCACAAGAGACGGGGGCATTCACTGGACCAACGTGCGTGAGAACGTCCCAGACGTTCCCCCGGAGATCTGGGTGAGCAGAGTCGAGGCCTCCCGCTTCGATGAGGGAACCTGCTATTTGACATTCGACGGCCACCGCAGCGACGTGTTCGCTCCCTTCGTGTTCAAAACCACAGACTACGGCAAGACTTGGACCAATATCGGTGCCGACCTACCCAAGGACGGCCCGGTGTATGTGATCCGGGAAGACCTCAAGAACAAGGGCCTGCTCTTTGTAGGGACCGAGTTCGCGGTGTTCTTCTCGAGCGACGGGGGCAAGATCTGGGGCAAGCTCAATTTGAACATGCCGACCGTGGCTGTTCATGATCTGGTCATCCACCCCAGGGACAACGACCTGATCGCCGGCACCCACGGCCGCGGCATTTGGATCCTGGATGATATCTCCCCACTCCAGCAGGCCACGGATAAGGTGCTGGAGGCTGAGGCCCATCTTTTCGAAAGTACTCGGCCGGGAACCCAGTGGCTGAACTTGGGCAGAGGCGGATATGGCCGCGGTAACCTGTTTTTCGCCGGAGAAAATCCTCCTGAGGGTGCCGTGATCAATTTTTATCTGAAGGAAAAGCCCGCCGGGCCGGTCGCCGTGGAGATCATGGACGCCACAGGCAAGCTCAAGACCCTCTACACATTAAAAGAGGCAGGAGCTGGAATAAACCGCCTGCTGTGGGATATGCGTTTCGATCCCTCGCCTCAAGCGATGAAGGCCAGCCTGGCCTCGATGCAGTCGATGATGGAGAGGATCCTGGATCGGCCCGAGGTCGAACCGGAAGCCAAGGCAACGGTCGAGAAAGCTTTCGAACAGCTCAAGCAGCCCGGCCTCACCTACCGGGAGGCGGCCGATATCCAGAGAAAAGCTTTTGAGACAATTGGTTTCGGCGGTGGCCGCTTCAGGGGCCGCGGCAGGGGCGGCGGTGCCGCTGTCGCAGAGCCTGGAGCTTATGCTGTGAAGCTCACTGTCAATGGAAAGACTTACGACAGTACCATTACCGTCCGCAAGGACCCCAAGCTGACAGGCGGAAACAACTAATCTAAATAGATTAGGGGACAGGTGCATTTAGCACCCTAGATGCATCTGTCCCTATTTGAATATCCCCTATTTGAGAAAGGGCAGTCCCTCAATCGAATCGGGACTGTCCTATTAATTACCCCCTCATACTACGAACGCAACAGTGGGCCAGACAATGAGCCCAATGGTCAAAAGTCTCTAATCATCCAGAGGTTCGATGGACAGGATCTTTATGTCCTCTGCCTGGAACTTGTAGCTTTCGTGATAATCTGTGTTCTCACAAAGGACAAGCTCCAGGCTTTCGGGAGAGAGATCCATCTCATCAGTACGGCTCCAGCGAGACGTTCCGAGTGTACGTAGGACTTTGTCCGGCAGGATCAAGGTAACCTTCTTCACGCCATACCCCTATTAAACTCTATGGCCTGTACATGTCAGATGATAACTCCTCAGGGATTATAGCATGAAATACGATATAAAGACTATAGGGGAGAAGCAATAGTAGAGTGCGCTATGGAATATAACTTACAATCCTCAATTCTTGCAACAGGGAAACGGGGCGGTCCAGGCCTAAAACAGCATTACTATTGTTTAGACTATGAAAAGTGATTATGACTATGTTCACAGGAATGAAGGCGGATTTAATAGATATATTATTCCGGCAGCTGCCGGGAGAAACCACCTCGTTAAATCACTTCTGCTAATCTGTGTATGTTATTTCTGCTGAGCTTTAATCAATTCATTATATCGCGTGTCGTTCTTCATGTCCTGCAGATCCGGATTGTTTTCGATATCATCCAGCGGTCCATTCGCCCCGAAGTAGATTGCGAGCATCTCCAGTGCCCTGTCTCGCATTCCCATGATCTCATAAGCACGGACACACAAGCGGAGGGCCGTCACATCTTTGGTACCAACTTTGCGTACCTGCGCGATTTCATCGAGCGCGTGGCTCTCATCTCCTGTAACCGCTAGATAAAAGACCAGATAGGCGCGTGTTCTCGTGCCCTGAGGATTGTTGCTCAGGTCTCGTCGGGCAAGGCCGATCGCCATCTCATAGGCTTTATTGACCTCTTCTTCTGTCACTCCTTGTGTATAACGGCGTGTTAGACGGCGTGAATCACCCAAATTTCCCCATATCCGATGATCCGTCTTTTTCAGATCAAGTGCCTTTTCATAGAACTCGCTAGCCACGCCAAATCTCCTCTGCCCGAAATACAGTGTGGCCAGGTTGGCGTAGGCATATGAATTGGGTTTCAGGGACAGCGATTTTTGGAATGTGATTTCAGCGGGGCCTTCATTACCCATGGCGAGGAGGATCGCTCCCAGGCTGTTGTGGCCATGATAATTGTCAGGCGCCAGCTCTGTTACCCTGATGAACATCTGCTCAGCATCGGCTTCCCGTCCGATGTAATAATAGAAGGAACCAAGATGGTTGTATCCTCCCCAGAAGGCTCGGTTCGCGTCTATGGCCATCATGAAATGCTTTTCCGCCAGCTCTAAGTCATCCATCATCTGATATGCAACACCCAATTCCCGGTGCGCATCCGGATTTGCCGGTTCGAGCTCCAACGCTTTACCGAATTCTTCAATCGCGCCTGTGTAGTCACCTGTATCCCGATTCAAGATCCCGACTGTCACGTGAGCGGCTGCCAGATCAGGGTCGAGTTCCACAGCTGCTTTACACCAAGTGCGGGCTTGAGCCAGGTCACCCGGTTCTTTTGATGCATCCCATTTTCGCCAGAAGGTTTCCCCGAGCTTGGCCCGCGCCAGCGCAAATTCCGGATCTTCCTGAGCGGCTTTGGTCAAAAGCGTAACAGCATTGTCCAGGCTGTCGACATCACGATACAACTGCAGATATCCGATCCCTTGGGTATAGAACACAGATGCCTCTGCGCTCTCGCTCACAGCAGCAGACAGCTTGACCCGGTCCAATGGGCTGACTTCCAGGTTCAAGAGGGCTGCCGCCTCACCAATGATATTATCTCCCAGCGCAAGGCGGTTCAGGCTTTCATAGTTTAAATTTCGTGAATCCAGCTGTCGGGACAATCTGGCATCGATCAGGTTCAGGGTCACGTTCACTCCCTCGGGTGAATAATCAATAATGGGAGCGATAACAAGGTCTACATTGAAGACTTCCTGGGCCTGAGTGGCACTTTGTATGTCTTCGTTTATTACCTCAACGGAAGGAACGAGCCAGAAGCCGACGTCACCTTTCTTGATCTGTGTGAGCTTACTGTTCAGCGTTTCGTACAGGCCGGCACAGAACCTCTGGTCCTCCTCGGTCCCGCCGATCACATTAAAGGGCAGTACGGCCAGGCCTTTTTCAGCCGGCTCCTTTGATCCCACCCCGATCAGGCTGGTCCAGGTGTGGCGGAACGGAAGCACGAGCACGAGCAGGAAGAGGAATATCGCCGCTGGGATCGCGATCCAGGGCCTGTGGAAGGGGCGCAGAACCTGCTGGAGGAGGCGGGTCGTGGAGGTGTATGGCCGGGCCTCTCCCGAAGACAACGCTTGGCGCAGCTTCTGCAGATCGGACCGCAGGTCGCTCACCGACTGATAGCGGGCATCCGGGTTCTTCTTGAGGCAGTGGTTGATGACTCGCTCCAAATCCGCAGGGATATCGCCCCGGATCTCACCTATGGGGTTGGGGGCTTTGTTCAGGATGGAGTAGAGGATGACCATGCT